>JBPCOO010000371.1:0-4813 GCA_051000155.1 Solirubrobacterales bacterium
CTACTTCGGCGGCATCCGGATGGCGCCGTCGAGGCGGATCGTCTCTCCGTTGAGCATCGGGTTCTCGCAGATCGCGCCGACGAGTTGGGCGAACTCGGCCGGGTCGCCGAGGCGGCTGGGGAACGGGATCGTCTTGCCGAGCTCGGTTCTCGCCTCCTCCGGGAGCGCCGCTAACAAGGGAGTGTCGAACAGGCCAGGGGCGATCGCGGCCACGCGGATCCCGCGGCTGGCCATGTCCCGGGCTGCCGGCAGGGTCATGCCGACGATGCCGCCCTTGGAGGCCGCATACGCGATCTGGCCGATCTGGCCGTCGAAGGCGGCGACCGAGGCCGTGCTGACGTGGAGGCCGCGCTCGCCGCCCTCGTCGGGATCGTTTCCGTTCATCGCCGTCGCCGCCAGCCGCAGCAGGTTGAACATGCCCACCAGGTTGACCTGGCAGACGTTGTTGAAGAGGTCCTCGGGGTGGGGACCCTGCTTGCCGGTGACCCGCTGGGCCCAGCCGATCCCCGCGCAACCGACCGAGATCCGCAGGCCGCGCGGCGCCTCGGTCGCGGCATCCACGGCGGCTTGCACAGCCTCGGCGTCGGTGACGTTGGCCTCGACGAAGCTGACCCGCTCGCCCAGCTCGGAGGCGAGCGCCTCGCCCTTCTCGGCGTTGAGGTCCGCTATTACGACGTGGGCGCCGGCCTCGTGCAGGCGGCGCGTGGTGGCCTCTCCGAGACCTGACGCTCCGCCCGATACGACCGCACCTGCTCCTTCGATATTCATGGCGCGGCAGCCTAGCCGACGTAGTCGGATGCCTTCGGGTCGCCCTCCCCTCCCCGCCGCAACGGCTTCGTCAGCCGCATCCGCAGCTGGACCCACTCGTGTCCGCTGCGCATGCACGCCGTACAACCGGCGGCGCTCGGGCGGACCGCCTTCGCCTCGGCAGCGTGCTCGCACCCATCCCCGGCGGTCTCGGCGCGAACGATCCGCTCGACGTCGATGATGCCGTCGCCATCGGCGCCCCCATTCCCGTCGAGCTCGCACTGGCGCAGGACGGCGTAGGGCAACCTGCGAGCGGCCGCGCGTGGACCGAGTAGCCGATCGCGCGCACGCTGAGAGCCGTCGCCAACGACTTCACCGCGAGCACGCCGAGCGCGGCGCCCGCGACCAGGGGAACGTTCTCGGCGACGAAGCCGGCGTCCAAGAGCATCCCGATCGAGACGAAGAAGGTTGCGCTGAAGACGATCTGGAGCGGCAGGATCTCGCCCAGGGCGTGTTGGCCAAAGCGACTCTCGTGGACGACCAGGCCGGCGAGGAAGGCTCCCGGGGAGACGCTAACCCCCGCCAGCGAAGTGACGTAGGCGGCAAAGCGACGGGGTCGGAGGGGCTCGGCTCAGGCAATCCGCTCGCCGATCTCCGCCCCGGAATCGGGACCCAGCAGCGCCACCCGTCCGTCCTCATCGACCGCTCCCAGGACCAGCACCTCCGAGCGCACCGGTCCGATCTGACGCGGCGGGAAGTTGACCACCGCCACCACCTTGCGGTCCATCAGCTCCTCACGCGAGTAGTTGGTGATCTGGGCGGAGGAACGCTTGATCCCGATCTCAGGGCCGCAGTCCACCCGCAGCTTCCAGGCCGGGTTGCGCGCCTCGGGGAAGTCGTCCACCTCGATGATCCGGCCCACCCGCATATCCACCGCGAGGAAGTGCTGGAGGTCGATCTCGGGGGTGCGGGCCATCGTCTTCGCCCGAAAGCTAGCGAGCCGGACGATCCGCCTCACCGAGCCCTCTATCCTCGACGGATGCCCGCCAACGGCCTCCCCCCTGGACCGCGAATGCCGGCGGCGGCGCAGATCGCCGCCTGGATCTTCCGGCCGATCGAGTTTCTCGACGCCTGCCGCAAGCGCTACGGCGACAGCTTCCAGGTCACCTTCCCCGGATTTGAGACGCCGATGGTGCTGATCTCCCATCCCGACCACGTTCGGGAGCTGTTCAGCGAGCCGACCCACGGCCTACCGCCGGGTCGCTCGCTCGCGCTTGAGCCGATCCTGGGGCCGCGCTCGGTGCTGCTGCTGGAGGGCTCGGACCACCTCGCCCGCCGCAAGCTGATGTTGCCGCCGTTCCACGGGTCGCGGATGCGCGCCTACGAGGGGGTCATCGACGAGGTCGTCAACCGCGAGGTCGACTCGTGGGCCACCGATCGCGAGTTTCCGATCCACCCGCGGATGCAGGCGATCACGCTGGAGGTGATCCTGCGAGCCGTCTTCGGGGTCAGCGACGAGCGCCGGATGCGACGCCTGAGGCCTCTGCTCGGCTCGCTTCTGGATGCCACCTCCGGTCGCGGCCTCCAGGTCCGCTTCATCGCCTCGCAGCGGCTCTCCTTCGTCAAAGATCCCTTGGCCGCGCTCCGCCGCCGCCAGCACGAGACTGACGAGCTGCTTGCGCTCGAGGTCGCCGAGCGCCGAGCCGATCCCGACCTCGCCGAGCGCGAGGACATCCTCTCGATGCTGGTCGCCGCACGGTTCGAGGACGGCGAGGCGATGAGCGGCGCCGAGCTGCGAGATCAGTTGATGACCTTGCTCGTGGCCGGCCACGAGACCACCGCCACCGCGCTCGCCTGGGCCTTCGACCTGCTGCTCCGCCACCCGCGGCAGCTCGAGCGGGTGCGAGCGGAGATCTCGGAGGGAGAGAACGACGCCTACCTCCGGGCGGTCGTCGCCGAGGCACTCCGGCTGCGTCCCGTCGTCCCTCTCGCCGGCCGCCGGCTGACCAAGCCGATGGCGCTCGCCGGACACGAGCTTCCCGCGGGCACCGATGTCACCCCGGCCATCTGGCTGACCAACACCCATTCGGCAACCTACGAGCGCCCCGAGGCCTTCGAGCCGGAGCGCTTCCTCGACGAGGGCCCGGAGACCTACTCCTGGATCCCGTTCGGCGGCGGCGTGCGGCGCTGTCTCGGCGCCGCCTTCGCCGAGTTCGAGATGCGGGAGGTTCTACGGATCGTCCTCGACCGCTGCGAGCTGGAGGCCGTCCGAGCGAAGCCGGAGGGAATCACCCGCCGCAACATCACCCTCTCGCCGAAGAACGGGACGCCGGTGAAGGTCCGCCGCCGCAGCTCCACTCGCCCGGCGCCCACGGCCGCACCGGCCTGAGCCGGCGCCTTCCGCGCCCGCGACCGCACCGTCGTTCAGCCTGCGGGGATCTGGTGAGGCTTCCCCTCCCAGAAGGCCCAGTCGGCCTCGCCCATCTCGGTCGCCGTCGGCTCGCCATGGGTGTACTCGCGACCGACCGCCGCCCAATCGGCGCCCGCCTCCAGCCGCGACAGCACCACCAGGATCAGCGCCTCCTGGCGGCGCATCAGCACCGAGGCGGGGGGCACCGTCTGGTTTTTCATCGCCTCGTAGTGGGGGCTCCGCGGGGAGCCGACCCGCTCGAGCAGGTCCCGGGCGTAGGCCGGGTCGAGGCGACGGAAGCCCGGCTCGAACAGCCACTCCGCTCCGGTGCGGACCTGGTCGAGCAGATCGTCGGGGTCGAACGCGTCGGGGTCGGGGAGGTAGCCGAGGGTGGCGAGCAGGTTGTGGACGTCGTCGGCACGCTCGTCGGCGATCGCCGCGGCCACCCCCGTCTCCAGCTCCAGGTGCTCGGCGGGAACCTTGCGCAGGAGGCCGAAGTCGAGAAAGCCAACCCGCCCGCCAGCCAGCCCGAGATAGTTGCCCGGATGCGGGTCGCCCAGCACAATCCCGAGCCGGTAGCGGGTGCCGAGGAAGAAGCGGAACACGGCCTCGCCGAAGCGGTCGCGCTCGGGCTCCGGCAGCTCGCAGACCTGATCGAAGCGGAGCCCGTCGAGCAGCTCGGTTACCAGGACGCGGCGGGTCGAGAGCGAGGTGTCGACCGCGGGGACCACCGCGAACGGGTGGCCACGGTAGGCGCGGGCGATCTCCCGGTGGCGCTGCGCCTCCAACTCGTAGTCGAGCTCCTCGGTTATCCGCTCGCGGATCTCCGAGCCGACCGCCTTGGCGTCCAGGCCCGGCGCCATCCGCTTGACCAGCCGCAGGATCAGGTGGAGGTTGCGGAGGTCGACCTCGACCGCTTCGGCCACCCCCGGGTACTGGACCTTGACCGCGACCTCGCGACCCTCGAGCGTGTTCGCCCGATGGACCTGGCCGATCGAGGCTGCGGCGAAGGCATCCTCATCGAAGGAGGCGAAGCGGTCGGAGATCGGGCCGTCGTAGTCCTCGCGGACGACCTTCTCGATGTCGGCGTAGTCGAAGGTCGGGGCGTTGTCGCGCAGCTCCGCCATCGCCTCTCGGAACTCCTCCTGACCCTCCTCTGAGAGGCCCGGCAGCTCGACGGTGGAAAGCGCCTGGCCGATCTTCATCGCCGCACCCTTCATCTGGCCGAGCTGCTTGGCGAGCTGAGTTGCGATCTGGCCCACCCGCTCGTCGGTCTTCTCCCGGCTGCGCTCCTCCCCCCGGGCGAGGTTGGCGATCCGGGTCCCGGCCCACCTGGCGCCCTGGCCGACGACGAGGCCGCCGACACCGGCCGTCCGCCCCACGCGGCCACTGCGGATCTTCGGGGCGCTGCTGCCGTTGGTCTCCGGTTCCTGCTCAGCGGGGGCTTCCTCCTCTGGCGCCTTGTCCATCTCAGGCGGCCTTTGCCACCGGGATGCGGCGAACCGAGCTGGGGGTCAGCGGCAGCACCACCCGCTTGAGGTACGCGGCGGTCGCGCGCACCTGGAGCTTGCGCACGGTCGCGGGCGGAATCGGCGCGAACCCGTACATCTCGCGGATCCGGGAGGGAAGGAGCGCCACCGTCGCGTAGTTGACGAC
>JBPCOO010000057.1:0-2712 GCA_051000155.1 Solirubrobacterales bacterium
CTTGCTCCAGAAGAAGCGCGGGTAGTGGTCCGCGACGTCGGCCGGAGACGAGTAGCCGAGGTCCCTCGCGACCCCGGTCTCCGAAAACTCCTGGAACAGCGCGTTGAGCTTCCGCGGATAGAACGGGTCGCCGAGCTGGCCGATCAGGTCGGCCGCCCGCACCAGCCCGGCCTCGTCCTCGGTCCGCGCGTGATCGTCGTCCGCGGGAACCGGAAAGCGGGTCAGCTCGATCGCCCGCGCGATCCGCGCCGGATCGAGATGCTCGGCATCCTTCAGCCGATGACGGACGAAGAGCTTGCCGCGCTCGACGTGGTGGGGCGTGAGGTAGGCGTCGGAGGCCCCGCGCGGCGGCCGCACCGAGCGGCCCTCGCCGTCGATCACGAAGCTCTGCGCGCTGTCGCCGGGGCAGACGCCGCGCCGGTAGCCGATGTCGTGGAAGAGCAGCGCAGCGGTGAAGTGCAGCTAGTCCCGCAGGGTCACCTCCTCGACGATCATCCGGCCGCGGAGAATCGACTGGCCGACCAGGGTCACCATCATGGTGTGGTCGCGGTCGTGGTAGAGCGCGTCGCTGTTCCCGAGATGCTCGATCACCAGCCGCGCGATGGCGCGGAGGATCCCGCCATATCCGGGGTCCCGCCAGCTGAACACGTCGGCGTAGTCCTGGGCGAGCCGGTCGCCGAGCGCGGCGGCGATCAGCGACGTCGAATTGAGCATGACCGCCCTCCCCCCGCTCGTTCGAGGAACAGACGTTCCGGTCGAGGAAGAGAATGCGGCGGCCGGGCGAGCCAGACAAGGGAGCGCGGGAAAGCGAGCCGTTGTAGCGGTCGCCCGCGGGCTCAGGGCAGCGGCCGTCCCGGGAGCGACTGCGCGCCGTGGCGGGCGTCCCAGTCGGACTGGGCGGCTTCGAGGACGCGCATCGCCGGCAGCACCGAAGGGCCGGCGGCGCGCGGCGGCCGGCCGTCGCGGACCGCGGCGACGAAGTCGGCGATGACCCGGGCGCAGTTGGTCTGCTCGTCCTCCATCGTCACGGTCTCGTTCTCCGTCCGAAGCTCGTGCTTCAAAATGTCGAAAAAATAAGTCTCGCGATCGCTGACGATCAGCGTGTCGTAGAGGCGCCAGGTGGCGTGGTAGGAGCCGTGGACGAGCAGTGTCTGGTCGGCCTCGGTCTCGACCAGGACCACGCACTCCATCGGGATACCGGTCTGCGGGTGGACCGGGCCGAGATGACTCTGCACCCGGCGGACGGGCACGTCCCCGAACAGCCACATGCCGAGATCGACGAAGTGGCAGAAATGGTGCCAGAGGATGTTGTCGCTCCAGCTCCGCTGATAGCCGGTGGCGCCGATGTTGACCAGGCGCTTGATGAAGAAGCGGCCGGCGATGTGGCGGATGCTCTCCTCGCCGGCGCGGAGCCGCTCGAGCAGCGGGTCGCGCTCGCGGCGAAAGCGCATCGGATGGCAGAGACCGTAGACCTTGCCGCTCGCTTCGCCAGCCTCGACCACCCGCTCGGCGCCGGCGAGGGTCATCGCGATCGGGATCTCGATCAGGGTGTGCTTGCCGGCGAGCAGGCACTGGATCGCCTGCGCCTCGTGGAGCTCGCTCGGACTCGCCAGCACCACGACGTCGACCTCGGGATCGGCCAGCGCCTGGTCGAGCGAGGTGGTCCACCGCCCGTAGCCGTAGCGCCGCGCGAACTCCCCGACCGCCTCCTCGCGCCGTCCGACGGCGGTGCGGAGGGTGACGTCCGGCTCGTTGCGGAGCGCCTCCGAATGCCACACCCCCATCATCCCGTAGCCGACCATGCAGACGTTCACCTGATCCTCCCGTCGTCATTCGTGCGTGCGTTGTCGGAGCCGCCTCTCACTGACGGCGCAGCCGGCCGCTCACCAGACGGAGCACCCGGCCGTCCTCGAGCCGGGTGAAGCGGAGCGTCATCGCGTCGCCGTCGATCTCGCGGTCGTAGACGTGCATCTCGTAGCCGCCCGTGTCGGTGATGGTCAGCGTGTACACCGAGAGCGTCTGGTCCATGAGCCTCGCCCACGCGTAGCCGGCCTGACGCATCGGGTCGCCCGGGCCCCGGGTCCGCCAGATGCCGGGCCTCCCGCTCGGCCGGAAGGTGCGGCTCGCGGTCTTGCGGGCACCGTCACCCTCGCCGGCGCGCAGGACCGTGGACCAGGTGACGGTGAAGCCGTCGGCCTCGCCCTCCGGCACGATCGAGACGTCGAGGTCGCGAGTGGTGATGGGTTCGACCACGTCGCCCCGGGTCTCGGCCAGCGCCTCGCCGCGCCAAGTCCCGAAAAAATCCTCGAGCTCGGCCGCAGCCGCCGCGGCCATCCAGCCGACGGCGACGATCAGGCCGGCGAGCGCCCCGCCCCATCGCCCCGTCCTCACGCTCGGCCTCCCCGCGCATAGAGCATGACCGGAGACTAGCGGGAGCTTCCTCCGCTGTCTTCTCCGGTTCACCGTCGGGTTGTCGGGGAATGGTCCTCGCGCCCGCCGGGCCGACGCTCAACCGGCGTGGGGAGAGGCGGTTCTGCGCTGCGCTCCGCTCACCTTCTGCCAGCTGATCCAGCCGACCCCAACGCATTAGGGCGTGTTAACACAAACCATATCGACGATCAGGGCGAAAAGGATGAAGGCGGTGAACATGAGATCGAGCTTCTCGAAGCGCGAGAAGATGCGGCGAAAGCCTTTGAGCCTGCGGAACAGGCG
>JBPCOO010000080.1:0-6183 GCA_051000155.1 Solirubrobacterales bacterium
CGAACCCGCGCCGCCACCTCGAGCCTGCTCGGCAACCGCCATTCGTCCCAGGCGGCAGTCGGGGGGCTCAAACAGCAGCCGGCAGGTACCGACCACCTCGCCGCCGTCCACCGCGACGATCTGGGTCGCGTCCTCGTCGCGCCCATCGAACTCCGCCTCCTCGCTCACCCCCTGCTCGCCGCAGAAGACGGTCCGGCGCAGCTCGAAGGCTCGCTCCCGTTCGCCCCGCTGCTCGACCGGGCGCGCTGTCAGTCCGGATGCCAGAGGAGATCAGGCGACGGAGTCGCTGGAGTCATCGGTCCCGGTGCCAACCACAGGCTCGGGCAGGCGACCGCCGCTGAAAGCGCTCAAGAGGTCCATCGGCAACGGGAAGACGATCGTCGAGGACTGCTCGCCGCCCAACTCGATCAGGGTCTGGAGGTAGCGGAGCTGCAGGGTCGCGGGATTCGCGCTCATGATGTCGGCGGCGTCGGCCAGCTTCTGCGCTGCCTGGAACTCGCCGTCGGCGGCGATCACCTTCGCCCGCCGCTCGCGCTCGGCCTCGGCCTGCCGCGCGATCGCACGCTGCATCTCGTTCGGGATCTCGACGTCTTTGACCTCGACCGTGGAGACCTTGATCCCCCACGGCTCAGTCTGCTCGTCGATGATCTCCTGTAGCTCCTGGTTGAGCCGCTCGCGCTCGGCCAGGAGCGAATCCAGCTCCGCCTTGCCGAGCACCGAGCGCAAGGTCGTCTGCGCGATCTCGGAGGTTGCGCGGAGGAAATTCTCGACCTCGTTGATCGCCTTGTCGGGATCGATCACCCGGAAGTATGCGACCGCGTTGACCCTGGCGGTGACGTTGTCCTGGGTGATGATCTCCTGCGGAGGGACGTTGAGGGTGATCGTTCGCAGATCGACGCGAACCATCTGGTCGACCAGCGGAATCAGGAAACGCAGGCCGGGCTCCTTCAGCTCGATCAAGCGGCCGAGGCGGAAGATGACGCCGCGCTCGTACTCGCGCAGGATGCGCACCGCCGAAGCCGCCAGCAGCAGCGCCAGGATGATGACCCCGCCGATGATTCCCAGTACTACGCCCATTCAGTTTCCTCCTGGTTGGTTGCCGTCTCGCTGAAGCTCGTCCTCGTCGTCTTCGTCCACCGGGCTGACCCCGAGGGTGAGACCGTCGATGGAATCCACCTTCACTCTAGCCCCGTCCCCCACCGACTCCGGTCCTCCCTTCGCCACCGCCCGCCAGCGAGCGCCGTCGACGAACACCTGTCCGACCGGATCGAGCGGTCGACGGACCACCCCCTCCATCCCGATTAGCTCCTCGTGCCCGGCCAGATACGGTCGATCGGCGGCCTGCGCCAGCTTGCGCACGACCACCGCGCCGACGATCCCGAGGGCCAGAGCGAGGCCGATCGCCACCGCGGGACTTACCCCGATCGCGTCCGAGTCGGTGTCGTAGAGCAGGAGGCCTCCCGCGGCCAGGGCGACGATCCCGGCTCCGCCGAGAACGCCTCCGGTGGGCAGGTGCGCCTCGGCGACCAAGAAGGCGAGCGCCGCCACCAGGAGCAGGATCCCGACCAACGCGACGGGCAACTGCGCGGTTCCGTAGAGCCCGAGCAGGAGGCTGATGCCACCGAGCGCGCCGGGGACGATCAGGCCGGGGTTGAACAGCTCGAAGCCGAGGCCCGCGATCCCGATCAAGAGCAGCAGGAAGCTGATGTTGGGATTGACCAAGATCTGGAGCAGGTCGAACTGGAGCGGCATGTCGCGCCGCTCGATCCGGAGGCTCTCGGTGTTCAGTTCTCCGGCCTTCGGACCCTCGATCTCAAAGCCGTCGAGCTCCACCAGGAGGGCCTGCTCGTTCGGGGCGACGATGTCGATCAGGTTCCGATCGAGCGCCTCCTCCGCGGTGACGTTGACCGCGTCACGCACCATCTCCTCGGCCAGGTCGGCGTTGCGACCGTGGCCGGCGGTGAGCGCACGGACGTAGGCGGCCGCGTCGTTTTCGATCTTGCGGCCGAGCACCTCGTCGGTCTCCCCCGGGCCGAGGGTAATCGGGGTAGCCGAGCCGATGTTGGTCTGGGGGGCCATCGCGGCGACGTCGCCCGCCTGGGTGATGAAGAGGCCGGCCGAGGCGGCGCGGGCGCCGTCGGGGGAGACGTAGACGACGACGGGGACCTCGGCGCCGAGGATCTCCTGGACGATCTCGCGGGTCGAGTCGATCAGCCCGCCGGGAGTGTCGATCCGGATGATGATCAGCTCCGCTCCCTTCTCCTCGGCCTCGCCGATCGCCTGGCCGATCCAGCGCTCGGTCGCCGGATCGATCGTCCCCGGCAGCTCGATCGAGTAGGCGAGACCGCCGTCGGGCTCGCCCTGGCCGGCTGCGGGACCCGCGACCGACAGCAGCAGACCGGCGCCGATCAGCGCAAACCAGAGGATCAGGCGGGCGATAGCTGCCATCGCCCACCATTATCACCGACCGCCTCGATCCGGCGGGCCTGACCGAGGCGGCAGCTCGCCGGCCCGCTCGTCAGTAGCGGGCGAACTTTTCCGTGTCCTCTTCGAAGCCCGCGATCATCTCATCGGTCAGCGTCGGGTTGGTCTGGTCGATCGCAGCCAAGAAGTCGTCGGTGGAGGCGCGGACGGAGGCGTCGTTGAAGTGCTCGCGCTCGAAGGCTCTCTGAGCCGCCTTGCGGGCGGCGAACTCGATGTCGGCGGGAGTGAACAGCTCGCTCGCCTCCACGATCCGGTCGAGGTTGAGCTCCTGGTCGGTGATCTCGTCGGTGTAGCGGCGCCAGATCGCCTTCCGGGCGCGGTCATCGGGTGGACCCACCGGCAGGATGTAGTCGAAACGACCGGGGCGAAGGAAAGCTCGGTCGAGCTTTCCGACCCAATTGGTGGCGCAAACCAGCAGGTGATGGGGAGCCTCCCTGAACGGAGGGATCAACCGGAGGAACTCGTTTGTGACGCTGGGACTGACCCGTCGCTCCTCATCGCGACTGGAGGCGAGATCCTCGACCTCGTCGACAAAGGTCACGGCCGAGCCCAGCTCGAGCACTCGATCGAAGGTCTCCGAGAGCAGCCTCGCCTTCTGCTCTGCTCCCTCGCCGGCCAGCTCGGCGGGCTGGATCTCGACGTAGGGCCAACCAAGGCGCGAGGCGATCCCCCGGGCGAAGGTGGTCTTGCCGGTCCCCGGCGGGCCGAACAGCACGATCGCCTTTGGCGGGCGGACGGCATGCCGGGCGGCCAACTCCGGCTTTGCCAGGGGCAGGATCACCCGGCGCTCGATGATCTCCTTGGCCTGCTCCAGCCCTTGCAGTTCGCTCCAGAGGCTCGGGCTGACCATCCGCCCCGGTAGCTCCGAGAGCCCGGATGGGACCGTCAGGTTGCTTGGAACCTGCCGCGAGAGGTAGGCGACATCCTCGGGCAGGGCATAGTCCCGGCGCTCGAGCGCCTCGTGTACCCCTCCTCCCGCGGCGACGAGCGCTCCCACCCGTCGGGCCCCTCCCTCGGCGAGCCGCGCTTCGAGCTGTTCGAGGAGGTCGTCGAGCACCCCCGGTAGGTCGTCGAGGGCGCTCAGCCGGTGGACGGTGCCGATCGGCGGCGCGCAGGTGCCGAGCGCCATGCCGACGATCTCATCCCCGATCTCGGCCACCAGCGTCGTCGCGGACTCCGACTGGATCAGGTCGACGGCCTGGTCGACGCTGAGCGCGTCGCCATCTCCGGTTTCCTCCGCCTCCCAAAGCTGCAGCACACGACCGAGATCCTCGGGTCGGTAGCTTCGAAGCGTCGCCTCCACGCGGCCACCATGACGTAAGCCGAGGGTGCGGCGCAAGCTTTCTCTCGGCGCGACCGCGCCTCTCGGCGCCTCGCTGGTCGCCCGCTACTTGATCTTGACGGAACTTCCGAGAGGCAGCTTATTTTTGAGCTTGACC
This sequence comes from Solirubrobacterales bacterium, assembly GCA_051000155.1. Taxonomy (GTDB): domain Bacteria; phylum Actinomycetota; class Thermoleophilia; order Solirubrobacterales; family 70-9; genus CAXMST01. The sequence goes on from JBPCOO010000080.1 coordinate 3,924, forward strand.
ACGTCCTTGTTCTTCAGCCGGATGCAGCCGTTGGAGATCGCCTGCTGGTTGGCCTGATCGTCGTCATCGTGATCGCTCTGGAACTGATCGGCGACGGCGTCGATCACGTCCTGCAGGCAGGTGGTTAGCCCCCGCTTAATCCGTAGCGCTCGATGTCGGCGGCCAGTTCGGCCTCCTCGAGGTAGGGGCCGCTTTTGACGTGGGCGACGTCGCCGTCGCGGTCCAGGAAGATCGTCTCGGGGAAGTTGATCGCGCCGAAGAGGGTCGCGATCTCCTCGTCGGGATCGGAATAGCTCGGGTAGGGGACGGGGTGGCCGTCGAGGAAGGTCTCGGCGGCGTCGACCGAGTCGGCGGAGTTGACCCCGATGAAGGCAACCTCGTCCCCGCGCTCGGCCGCCTGCTGCTGGAGGGCGGGAAACTCCTGCCGGCAGGGGCCGCACCAGGAAGCCCACTTGTTGATCACGATCGGGATGCCCTCGAGCGCAGCGATCCGGCGCTCGAGCGCCTCGGCGCCACCATCGAGCAACCCCCCGGCCCCCTCTCCCTCGTAGAGCTTTCGCAATTTCGGTGGGGCCGCCTCGATCATCGACCCATACTCGGGCGCGGCGGAGGCGCTGCCGGGGTCCAGATCCCCGTTGGATTCGCCGCCGCAGGAGGTGAGCACCAGGGCTCCGAAAAGGCTGCCGGCCACCACTCGAAAACGACGCTTTCGGTCAATCGCTGTCATTTCGCTTGCCAGGGTGTCATAATGAGATCAGTCCGAAGGGAAAGTTGACGGACTGCGGGGAGATGGTCTCGGGACGTAAGTCGCTCCGATCGGCCCCTTCTCATCGAGCTTACTGCGCAAGCCGGCCCTGCTTGGACCGCGATCCGCAGCGGAAGCCTTTTTCAATGGCACACACCACCTCACCTGCCGCACCAGCGGCCGAAGCGCCTACCGGCGACGACCTCGAGCGCGTTCAAGCATTCACGCGAGAGCCGATCCTGCTCGGGGGCGAGGAGCTAACCGATCTGACGCCGGGAACGGCCCGCCGGCTGGCCTTCGACGACGCGGTTGCGGAGCTGGAGGCGGGAGCCGAGAACCCCTCGACCGAATGGCGGCAGGACTATTCGCTGCTACTCGGCCTCGAGCGGGTGTTGGCGACCGACAGGCCCACCCTCAACGATGGCGCCGAGCTCAATGACCACCAGATCGATGCCCTCTCGGGAACCCTGGCCGCACTGATCAGCGAGATCGAGGACCCCGGCTCCAACGCGGCGGGCAACGGCCCCAACGGCAAGGACACCAACGGCAACGCCGTCAACGGCAAATCGCAAAACGGCGCGGGCGCATCCGGCCCCGCCGCCGACTCGCCCGTCGACGACGACGACGCCCTCGACGACGACGAGGAGCCGCTCGACTGGGAGGAGCCCGAGAGCGACGAGGACGAGGAGGCCGGCCCCGCCGCCGACGATCCCCACGCCTCCCGCCGCTTTTGGTTCGAGCATGCCACCGGCGCCGGCAAGACGGTTGCAGCGGTGGGATTCATCGAGTCCTCGCGCACCGGCGGCGTCCTCATCCTCACCCACCGCCGCAACCTCGTCGACCAGTTCATCGGGGAGATCTCCGACCGCGGCTACGCCGAGCGGCTGTCTCCTCCATTGCTGCGGGACCAGGACCATCCCTACGGCCCGGTCACCGTCGAGACCTACCAGTGGTACGTGCGCAACGCCGGCAACGTCAGCGACGCCTACTCGATCGTCATCTGCGACGAAGCCCACACCGCGCTCGGGGAGAAGACCTCCCAGTGCATTCGCTCCTGGCAAGGACCGGTGTTCATCGGCATGACCGCGACCGGCGCGCTGATCGCCCGCCACGTCGCCGACCTCTTCCCCACCCAGACCTCGCGTTTCGATCTGGCACAGGCGGCGCGCCGAGGCGTGATCGCGCCGCTTCGCTGCATCCGTATTCCCCCGGGCCCCGGCGTCCGCTCCCTCGCCAAGGTGCCGCTGCGACGCGGCGAGGTCGATCAGGACTTCGACCAGGAGGAGTTGGCGAAGCTGCTCGACCAGGGACCGTTCAACGTTGCGATCGCGGACCTGTACCAGTCACGCTTCAGCAAGGTCCCGGGCGTGCTCTACACCGCCGGCGTTAAACACGCGACGAACGTCGCGGCGGCGATGCAGGACGTCGGCATCAAAGCCCGTGCCGTCTCCGGCGAGACGCCGAAGCGCGAGCTTGCCGAGATCCTCGCCGGCTTCGAGCGAGGCGACGTCGACG
>JBPCOO010000097.1:0-3554 GCA_051000155.1 Solirubrobacterales bacterium
CTGCACGCCGCAGCTCGCCCGCGAGCGAGCGATCGGCGAGGATGTTGTTGGCTGCACCACAGATGACTCCGGCGCGAAGCTCGGCGGTCAGCTCCGAGGTGATGGCGCCGCCGAGTGCGCAGGGGGCGAGCACGTCGCAACGGGCCCGTAGCGCGTCCGCCGGCTCCAGCCACTCGGCTCCGAGCCCCTCCGCAGCCGCGCGCTTGGCAGGGTCGATGTCCGAGGCGAGCAGCTCAGCTCCCTCGGTGGCGAGGCGCGCGAGCAGATTCGAACCGACGTGGCCCAGCCCGACCACGCATACCCGCAGGCCGCCCAGATCCCGGCCACGCCCGGGCCATCTCGCCGAGGCGCATGCTCGAATGGCGGCCAGCACCCCGAGCGCGGTCACCGGGCTGGGATCCCCGGAGCCGCCGGTGGCACGGTCGCGGCCGACCACGTGAGCTGTCCGTTCGGCAATCACCTCCATGTCGACCGGCGAGGTGCCGACGTCCTCGGCGGTGATGTAGGCACCCTCGAGGCTTTCGACCAGATCTCCGAAGTCCTCGAGCATCGCCCGACGTAGCTCGCCGGTCGGGGCCTGTGGGTTGGGAGTGGCGAGCACGCCCTTGCCGCCGCCCAACTCGAGCCCCGCGACGGCGGCCTTGAGCGTCATCGCTTCCCCGAGGCGCATCGCATCGGCTATCGCCGCCTCGGAGCTCGAGTAGTGCCACATCCGCGCTCCGCCCAGCGCCGGTCCGAGCCGGGTCGAGTGGACCGCGATCGCCATGGCCGCTCCCGAGCGCGACCCTCGCTCGCAGACGATCTGCTCGAACTCTCTCATCGCAGGTCGCCTCCCTCCAGGCGGGAGCGGACGTCGCCGAGGAAGCGGGCCGCGCCAACCCCGTCGAGCGCTCGGTGGTCCCAGGACATGCAGAGGTAGGACATCGGCCGGATCCCGATCGCCTCTCCCCCGGGGCCGTCCACCACCACCGGCCTGCGGACGATCGCCTCGAGATCGAGGATTGCGACCTCGGGCTGGTTGATGATCGGGGTCGCAAGCAGCGCCCCGAACTGGCCCGGGTTTGTGATCGTGAAGGTGCCACCGCCGACATCGTCGACACCCAGGGACCCGTTTCGGGCGCGCACCGCGAGGTCGCCGATCGCCGCCGCCAGGCCCTCGAGGCTGAGCCGCTGCGCTTGCCGGATCACGGGGACCACCAGGCCGTCCTCGAGGGCGACTGCGATCCCGAGGTTGACGTCGGCGTGATGGATGATCTCCTCCCCCTCGATCGAGGAGTTGAGGACCGGATGGTTGCCGAGCGCCTCGACCGTTGCCTTCGCGACGTAGGCGAGATAGGTGAGCGCCACCCCCCGTTCGGCCATCGATTCCCGTAGCTCGGCGCGGGAAGCGTCGACCGCGCTGAAGTCGGCTTCGACCACGGTGGTGCAGTGGGCCGAGGTGCGACGGCTCTCGACCATGTGCCGGGCGATCGCCCGCCGCATCGGCTCCATCGGGACGCGCCGCTCGCCGGAGCTACCCTCGTCCCCCGGCTCGCCGTCGCCGGAGCCATCGGCGACCGGCGCCACGGGGGCAGCCGCGGCGCCCGAGCCATTGCCGGTGGGTGCTTCGGGGACGTAAGGCGAGTCGGAGTGGAGGGTGGGAGCGGAGTGTTCGTCGCCTTCGGCCCCTCCCTTCGACTGGATGTATGCGAGCAGGTCCTGCTTGCGAACGCGCCCGCCGACGCCGTGGCCGGTGACCTTCGAGAGCTCGACGCGCTCCGACGCCGCGATCCGGCGAACCACCGGGGAGTAGAAGCTGGAGCGGTCGATCTCATCGGTCCCCTCCTTCGAGGCACGTCCCCCGTTCGAGGCCACGCCGGCGGCTTCGGGATCCGGGTCCTCGCCGGGACCCTGCGCCGGCTCGTCGCCTCCGATCTCGGCGAGGGTCGTCCCGACCGTCACCGTCTCTCCAGGGGAGACCAGGATCCGGCGGAGGATTCCCGCGGCCGGAGCCGGGATCTCGACGTCGATCTTGTCGGTGGTGACCTCGCAGATCGCCTGGTCGGCATCGACTGCCTCTCCCTCGCCGGCCAGCCACTCGACCACCGTTCCCTCGGAGATCGAGACGCCCATCTTCGGCATGGTCACCTCGACGGTCTCAGTAAGCGAGGAGCTCACGGCAGGCCTCCTTGATGTCGTCGAACTGGGGCAGGACCGCCTGCTCGAGTGGCGGGCTGAACGGGATCGGTACGTCGGGAGCGGTGAGGCGGCGGACCGGAGCGTCGAGGTGCTCGAAGGCGCCCGCGGCGACCTCTGCCACCACCTCGGCTCCGATCCCGGCTCCGCGGGTCGCCTCGTGGGCCACCAGCACTTTGCCGGTCTTGCGGGCCGTCGCCAGGATCGCGGTCCGGTCGAGCGGGACCAGGGTGCGGAGGTCGAGGACCTCGATCCCGGCGTCGAGCTCATCCGCCGCGTCGAGCGCGAGGCCGACCGCGGAGCCGTAGGCGATCACGCTCATCGCCTCGCCCTCGCGGACGGTATGGGCCTCGCCGATCTCGACCGTGTGCTCCCCCGGAGGTACCTCCCCGCGCGAGGCCCGGTAGAGGCCCTTGTGCTCGAGGAAGCAGACCGGGTTGGGGTCGCGGATGGCGGCAGTCAGCAGGCCCTTGGCGTCGGCGGGAGTCGAGGGCGCAACCACCTTCAATCCGGGCGCCTGCATGAACCAGGCCTCGGGATTTTGGGAGTGGAAGGGACCGCCGGAGAAGCCGCCGCCGCTCGGCAGGCGGACCACCATCGGCACCGCGATCCCCTGGCGGAAGTGCATCTTGGCGGCGACGTTGACGAGCTGGTCGAAGCCGCAGGAGATGAAGTCGGCGAACTGCATCTCGCAGACCGGGCGGAGCCCCTCGATCGCCGCGCCCACCGCGGTGCCGATGATCGCATTCTCGGCCAACGGGGTGTCGAGCACGCGTACTGCTCCGAACTCCTCGGCGAAGCCGTCGGTGACTTTGAAGGCGCCGCCGAAGGCACCGATGTCCTCGCCGAGGCAAAACACCCGCTCGTCCCGCCGCATCTCCTGGCGGAGGGCTTCGGAGATCGCCTCCAGATAGGTGATCGGCGCGCGTGGGTCGCGCCGGTCGTGCGCTTGAGGAGCGGGCGAGTCCTCGATCGGCGCTCCGTTGGTCGCGAGCGGGTTCATGCCGCCGCCCTCCCGTTGCCCTGCGGTTCTCGATTGCCTCTCTCGGCGTACTTCGACCACGGTGCTTGGCCGTCTCCCAGGGGTTCCCACTCCTCGGCGAAGACGCCCTCGGTGGCGGTGGCGGGGTCGGGCATCGGAGACTGGAGGGCCTTCTCGGCGCACCGCTCCACGTAGGCGCGGACCTTGTCTTCGATCTCGTCCAGGCGGTCTTCACCGAAGTCGTGTTCGGTGTTCAGGCGCTCCCGGTAACGCTCGATCGGGTCCCGCCGGCGCCACTCGGCCAGCATCTCGTCGGGGACGTAGCTCATGTCGTCGTGGGCGCCGTGGCCGTGCATGCGCATGGTCCGGCACTCGATCAGGGTGGGCCCGCCGCCGG
>JBPCOO010000113.1:0-2590 GCA_051000155.1 Solirubrobacterales bacterium
GGGATCGTAGGCGTCGCCGCCGATCGTCCACGGCCGTCCGCCTCGGTAGGTCTCGCGGTGGAAGTCGGAGTAGCCGGGCCAGGAGGGGTAGCCGTCGAGTGACCAGAGCCATTGGATCGCCTCCCAATCCAGCGGCAGCGCCGTGGTCGACCCGGCGCGAATCGGCCGGAGCGCGTCGGAGGGCTCGCCGAAGGCGCTTTGGTCGACGCAGAAGTAGTCGATCCCGTGCTCGGCCAGCAGCGCTTCCAGCCCGGGCTCGTAGGCGCACTCGGGCAGCCAGAATCCGCTCGCGGCGCCGAACCGTCGCCGGTGCGACCGTAAGCCGGTGCCGAGCTGGAGGCGACGTCCAGCCGCGGTCGCGATCAACGGGAAGATCGCGTGGGTTGCCGCTGAGGCGACCAGCTCGATCCGCCCGGAGCGTTCGGCCTCAACGAAGGAGGAGAGCACGTCCCCCCCGGACTCCTCGAGTCGCTCGACCCCGACCCGGTAGCGCTCGGCCTCCGCCTCGCAGGCCGCTCGGAGCTCCGCCGTCTCCATCTCCCGGGAATCGTCGAGGGCCGAGCCGAGCCTGTAGGTGCGGGCGAATTCCCCGATGCGAGCGCGGATGCCGTCGGATTCGAGCTGGTCGGCCAGCACCGGGGTGATCGTCATGCTGAGGCTCTCAGCCACCTCCAACAGCGGCAGGTAGGAGCGGATGACCGCGTCGAAGAGCCACTCCTCGCCGAAGGGGTAGGTGCCGAAGCCCTCGACGTAGGGCATGTGGCTATGGAGGACGATCGCGATGTCGCCGACGTGGCTTGCCTTTTCGCTCACCTGCGACAGACGGCGATGAAATCGAGCGCGGAGTCGAGCTCCCGCTCGGCGCGTAGCGAGAAGTCCCCGGTCCCGATCGCCGGGGTGAAGCGGTGATAGAAGGGTCCGGTGAGGCCCAGCGCCGCGTGGACTCGGTCCCAGCCCGCCTTCAATGCCCAGCCGTGGAGGCGGAGCTTGCCGGCATGGTGAAGCCCGTGGATCTCGACCGAGTCGAAGTGAGGCTCCAGCAGCGCTCGGTACTCGGCCGCGGTGTACTCGCGCAGGTGCCAGGGGTTGTCGGACTTCTCCGCGCCCTCGGGCGCCAGAGTGAGCCGGTTGGGGGTAGAGATGAAAGCGAGCGGCGCCGCCTCGGCGATCTTCCCAACCAGCTCTCCGGGCTCGTGGATGTGCTCGACCGTCTGCAGGAAGACGATCGCGTCGCGGGGGCCGGAGACGTTCTCGACCAGGTCGCGCTCGAAGCTGAGGTTTCCGCGCCGGTAGCGGGCGGCCGCGTGCGCGTGAGCCTCGGGGTTGGCATCGACTCCGACGACCTCGCTAGCGCTCCGGGCGAGCACGTCGGAGCCGTAGCCCTCCCCGCAGGCCAGATCGGTCACCTGCAGACCGGCGACCCGCTCGGCGATCCACTCGTAGACCACCAGATGGCGCCGGTACCAGTAGTTCTCCTCGGGGACGTCGGGTAGGGTCCGCTCGCCGGTCAGCTCCAGGGGCGGAACCCCCTCGGGCTGGTTGGCCTGTACGTATGCCGGGGCGCTCACAGCCCGGACGCTACAGTTCCGCCGATGCCGGCGGCCCCCAACGCGACCCCCGATCACATCAAGGATGTGAATACCCGCTACCACGACGTCGCGGCGCACACCTACGACGCGAAGTGGGGGATCGACTTCACCGAGATTGGTCGCCGAGACGTCGTCTCGAAGCTGGCGAAGGCCGTTGGCGACGACCCCGAGCCGTACGCGAGCGCTCTGGAGATCGGCGCCGGGACCGGGTACTTCTCGCTCAACCTGATGGCCGCGGGCAAGATCGCCTCGCTGACCGCAACCGACATCTCCCCCGGCATGCTCGAGGCCTTTCGCGCCAACGCCGAGCGCCTCAACCTCGAGGTGCAGACGGTGCGCAGCGACGCCGAGGCGCTGCCCTTTGCCGACGAGAGCTTCGATCTGGTCACCGGCCACGCCGTCCTCCACCACATTCCCGACATGGAGGCGGCCCTGGGGGAGTTCCACCGCGTGCTGCGACCGGGCGGCACGCTCGCGTTCTGCGGCGAGCCCTCGGCCTATGGCGACAGGATCGCCGTGGGTCCCAAGCGCGTCGGTCGCGCCATCGCGCCCCTGTGGCGACGGCTGATCGGTGCGCGGACGCTGCCCGACCCAGGCAGCACCGGCGAGGCCAACTGGGAAGACCACTCGCTCGAGCACGAGGTAGACGTCCACTCCTTCTCCCCGGCGGGCCTCGAGGAGGTGCTCGAGCGGGCGGGGTTCGAGGGGACGCGGATCAAAGGCGAAGAGCTGGTCGCCAACATGTACGGCTGGGGCCTGCGCACGCTCGAGGCCTCGGCCGAACCCGCCAGCGTCCCCGAGCTCTGGCGCAGCTTCGCCTTCCGTAGCTACATGGCCCTGCGGGGAATCGACGACCACCTGCTCGAGCCCTACCTCCCCCCCGCCCTGTTCTACAACCTGATGCTCTCAGCCCGAAAGCCGTAGCGGCGAGCGCGAGCTGCCGGTAATCGGACGGTCAGATCCGCCCCAGGCTCCTGGCCGTCTGACGAAGCAGGGGACGA
>JBPCOO010000132.1:0-4449 GCA_051000155.1 Solirubrobacterales bacterium
TCCGGCTACCGCGAGGGCGTCGATGAGCAGCTCGGCGCGTTGACCACGGTTGTCGTCACCACCAAGGAGTTGAGGCCTGGCAAGGAGCTCAGGCCGAAGGTCTTGGAGCGAGCGACCGAGCTGCGCCGGATACCCGAGCGGTTCGTCCCCACCGACGCGCTGACGGCGATCGAGGAGGTGGTCGCTCGCGAGCCGGCTGCACCCATCCCCGTCGGCTCGTTTCTGCTTGCCTCGCAGTTTCCCCTCGACGCGTCCGGAAGCAATCGCGGGCCGGCCGTACCTCCGCGACTGCGTCCCGTCGATTTGACGGTATCGGGCGGCACCGCGCTGGAGGGCATCGTGGGAGGGGGGTCACGAGTGCTGGTCGACCTGCTGGTCGCGGGCGAGCCAAACTCCGGTGGAGATGCTCGTGTGGAGGTGCTGGCGCGCCGGGTCCCCCTGATCGGGCTCCGGCCCCGGGGCGAGGTGCTCGAATCGACCGAGGCTCCTTCCGCCTCCTCGGCGCAGTGGATCGCGACCGTCGCGGTCCCGCCGGGGCGGGTGGTTGACCTGGTCGAGGCCGAGAACTACGCCCGCGAGGTTCGGGTGATCCCGAGATGATCGACGAGGTGACCCAGTCGAGGAAGGGAGGCCGGCAAGGACTGATCGATCGGCTCGCGGTCGAGCTGCGCCGCGAGCTGTTGGAGCGGCGCCGGGACGAGGCCGCGTCGGGCGGTGGCCGAGTACCGCTGGAGCGGGCAATTCGCCTGCTGGTCGACCGTGAGGCGGTGCTGCTGGACCAGTCCACGCGGGATCGCCTGGCCGAGCAGATCACCCGGGATACGATCGGGTTGGGTCCGCTTGAGCCGCTGCTCTCGGATCCGGCGGTCGAGGAGGTGCTGGTCAACGGTCCCGCCCAGGTCTTCGTCGAGCGCTCGGGCAGGTTGGAGGCGACGGAGGTTTCCTTCGCAGGCGAGCAGGAGCTGCGCGACGTGATCGAGCGGGTGCTGTCTCCGATCGGGCGTCGGGTCGACGAGCTCTCGCCGATGGCCGACGGCCGGCTCCCCGACGGTTCGCGGGTCAACGTCGTCATCCCGCCGCTGGCGGTCGATGGCCCGTCGATCTCGATCCGGCGCTTCGGCGAGTCCCGGCCCGGCTGTGAGGAGCTGATCCGGCGGGGCGCGATGACCGAGGAGCTACGGGATCTGTTGGTCGACGCCATCGCAGCTCGGTGCAACTTGATCATCAGTGGCGGCACCGGCAGCGGCAAGACCACCGTCTTGAACGCGCTCTCGGCCTACATCAGCGCCGATGAGCGAGTGATCACGGTCGAGGATGCGGCTGAGCTACGGCTGGTGCAGCCACACGTCGTCCGCTTGGAGAGCAGGCCCGCGGGCGTCGAGGGCGGGGGAGAGGTGAGCATCCGCGACCTCGTGCGCAACGCTTTGCGCATGCGACCCGACCGGATCATCATCGGCGAGGTCCGTGGCCCGGAGGCGATGGACCTGGTGATGGCCCTCAACACCGGTCACCGGGGCGCGCTCTCAACCGTTCACGCCAACGGCACCGGCGATGCGGTCGGACGGCTGGAGACGCTGGCGATGATCGCCGGGTTGGATTTGCCCCACCGCGTGGTCAGCGGCCAGCTCTCGCGGGCGATCGACATGGTGCTGCACCTCGAGCGCGACCGCGAAGGCGGCGCTCGCCACGCCTCCGAGCTGGCACGGGTCCGGAGCGTCGGCGGCGAGGCCCGGCTGGAGACAATCTGGAGTCGGGAAGCAGCAGCGTGATCGGTGGATCCGCGGTAGTCCTGCTGGCTGCCGTCGCGGGGGTAGCGGTGGTGTTGGCGGCGGGCGAGCTGGTCCGTTCGGTCCCGTTGCTCTACCGGACCGTCGAGGAGGCGATCGATCCGCTCTCGCGGCTCGGTCGTGAGGGACGCCCCCCGACCGATCTCGAACGTCGAAATCTCGGCGGCCTGATCGGCCTCGGGCTCGGGGGGTTCGTTGCGACCCTGGTCGGTCTCGGTCCGGCCGCGCTCGCCGCCGCTCTCGGTCCGGCGCTGGCAGCCTGGCTGATCGGCCGCCGCCATCGCAGCTACCGCCGCTGGATAGAGGATCAGATCCCAGCCCTCGCGACCGCGCTCGCCGACGCGCTCGCGGCCGGTGGAACCCCTCGTCGCGCGCTGGCCGACGCCGCGGCGGGGATCGATGGTCCGATGCGAGCCGAGCTTGCGAGGGTGGGCGCCGATCTGGATCTCGGTCGACCGATGCGTGAGGCGCTCGGGGGCTTCGCCGAGCGGATCGATTCTGCCGCGGTCGAGTCCCTGGTCAAAGCGATCCTTTCGCAGGAGCGCACCGGTGGTGATCTCGCCGCGCTACTGCGTCGTCACGCCGGGGCGGCGGAGGAGCGGCGTCGAAGCGAGGCGGACGCACGGGCGGCCACCGCGCAGGCTCGAATGACCGGAGGGATGGTGGTTGGAATGCCGCTGGTCGCGGCGCTGCTGGTCGAGATCGGTTCCCCGGGTTTCATCTCAGGGATCACCTCCCAGCCGCTGGCCCTGATGCTGGTGGTCACGGCGATCGTCCTTCAGGCTCTCGGCTACCTGCTGATCAGGCGCATGGGCGAGATTCGTCGATGACGGCTCCGCTCGCCGGGTTGGCGACCATCCTCTGCTTCGCCGCACTCTACGAATGGATGCTCGGCAGCTCGTCCGCCAGATCCGACCGCAGTCGCATCGGCGGGGCCGCCGCCCGCTTGGCACGCCCGCTCCGGCTGCTCGAGGCCCGCGCGGCGCCGCTCGAGTCCCGCCTGCGGGCCGCGGGCTGGTCGCGGATTCCGACCTCGGTGGTGCTGATGGTCAAGGGCCTGCTCGCGGCGGCGATGCTGCCGCTCGCGATCACGATCGCGCCGACCGCGCCCGGTCGCGCCTCGGTGATGATGATCCCGATGCTGGTGGCGGGCGGATTCTTCGCGCCGAATCTATTGCTGGCCCAGCTGGCTCGACGACGCCGTGAGGAGCTGCGAGCGGAGCTGCCGGCGGTGCTCGATCTGATGGCTACCGCGGCGGAGGCCGGTCGCGGCATCCCCGGTCTGCTCGAGATCGGCGTCAGGGGCTCCTCGGGACCCTTGCAGGAGGAGCTTGCGCGCCTGGTCGCGGCGATCGATTGCGGCGACAGCCAAGAGGCAGCGCTGGACCGGCTCCGCACCGAGGGTGGCGAGCTTGCTCAGCTCGCGGTGACGATGCAGCGCTCGCGGCGGCTCGGCTCGCCTCTGGCCGTCGGCCTGCGCGCCCAAGCCTCGTCGCTGCGCGAGGGTGAGCAACGCTCGATCGCCGAGCGTGGCTCCAAGGCGGCACCGAAGATCCAGTTGGTCGTGGCTCTGATCTTGGTCCCGTCGGTGCTGCTGATGGTCGCCGCCGCGATCGCCGCTCATTCGGATTCGATCGTGAGCGGACTCTGATGTCGAGCCTTCTGGTCGGCGGGGTGATCGTCGATCTGGCCGTGGAGCTGCTCGCTCTGTTCGGAGGGTTCTCGGCGACGCTCGCGGCCTTGGCGAGATCGTCGGCACTCGCCCGAACCCGTGTGGCACGGTCGCCACGGTGAAGTGGTGGTAGTTGGTGTGCTTGTTCCCGTCGCTGTCGCGACTCTCGGTCTCGTAGGTGTAGTGGCCGAGGGCTCCCTCGACTTCGCCGGGGAGGGTGCCCCGCATCAGGTGCTTGACGTAGCGCCGGCTCCCCTTCCGCAGCAGGGGGGTGGAGGGAGCGATCGAGCCCTCCTCGACGTGGGAGAGGCCCCGACCCTCGGCGTAGGCCTCGAAGAACTCTTGCTTGGCCCTTGAGGAGGCCGTCGTAAAGAGGATCAGGACGGCGATCGCCATGATCCCGGCGAAGGCGAGCACGCCGACCAACGCCCCCGCCAGGGAGATCCCGACGAAGAACGCGATCAGCGCCGCGGTCAGGGCGAGGCTGACGGTCACCGGGCTCCGGACGAGATCGTAGAAGTGCCGGGCGCGAGTATCGGAAGCGGTCAGCGGCCCGGCCTCGCGACCCCGGGCGCTGGCCCCGTACCGCCGCCTCGGCGGCGGGGCGCTCTCAGGCGGGTCGTCTCCACCAAGGGCCATCGTCGCCAGCATATTCCGTGCCCCTCTCATCCGGGCCCGTCGCCTCCCGAAGCCCGATGCGGCCCCGGCGCGAGGTTGGAGCCGCGCTCACTCGAATTGAACGGTTACTTGCAAGCCCGACGAAAGGGCGTCGTGCCCCGCCATCCCAAAGCCGCGCGAGCCCCATTGCAGAGCCGAAAACGCCGTATCCAGCGGCTCTCCGCGGGAGCGCGCGAGGGGCGTCCAAGCAGCTTCGTGGAGGCCTGTGGTGCATTGTGGGGCGTAGTGGGATAGAGTGGCGAGCAGTTGAGACAACCGGGCCGGAGTGGTGAGAGTCCTCCCCTCTCCTCACTCCGGCCCAATCACTTCTCA
>JBPCOO010000027.1:0-3065 GCA_051000155.1 Solirubrobacterales bacterium
GTCTCGATCAGCGAGGACGACTTCGCCAAGATCGAGGAGAAGATGGCGGAGCACGTCGCCGCCGAGGAGGCCTTCGAGCGGACCGAGGTCACCGTCGCCGAGGCGCTCGCTCGCTTCCAGGAAGAGGAGCAGCCCTACAAGGTCGAGCTGATCGAGGACCTCGTCCGCGACCGGGGGATCGAGACGGTCTCGCTCTATCGCAACGGTCCCTTTACCGACCTCTGCCGCGGACCCCACGCGCCCTCCACCGGCCGGATCGGCGCCTTCAGGGTCGACTCGGTCGCCGGGGCCTACTGGCGCGGGGACGAGACCCGGCAGATGCTGACCCGGATCTACGGCACCGCCTTCTTCTCCAAGAAGGAGCTGCGCAAGCACGAGCAACAGATCGCCGAGGCGAAGAAGCGCGACCACCGCAAGCTCGGCCCCGAGCTCGGCCTGTTCGCGCTCAGGCCCGAGGCCCCGGGGATGCCGTTCTGGCTTCCGAACGGGACCGTGCTGCTGCGTTTGATCCGCGAGCAGGTTGACTCCCAGCTCCAAAAGCGCGGCTACCGGGAGATCGCCACCCCCGACATCCTCGACGAGGATCTCTGGCACCGCTCCGGTCACTACGAGAACTACCGCGAGAACATGTTCTTCGCCGAGCCGGCCGAGCGGAATCGCGAGGAGGGCGCGCGCCGGTTCGCGGTCAAGCCGATGAACTGCCCCGGCGCCTGCCTCGTATTCGCCAACGACCGACACTCCTACCGCGACCTGCCGCTGCGACTGGCCGAGTACGGTCGGGTCAGCCGGTTCGAGCGGGAGGGAGCGCTGCACGGCCTGCTCCGGGTGCGCGCCTTCACCCAGGATGACGCCCACGTCTACTGCACCCTGGAGCAGATCACCAACGAGGTGGTCGACATCTGCGAGGCGATCGACGAGCTCTATGCCCAGTTTGGCTTCGAGCAGGTCTCGGTCGAGCTCTCCACCCGCCCGGAGAAGTCGATCGGCTCCGCCGAACAATGGGAGCGGGCCGAGGCGGCGCTGACGACCGCGCTCGAACGCCAGGGGCGCGACTACCAACTCAACCCCGGCGACGGCGCCTTCTACGGCCCGAAAATCGACTTCCATGTGACCGACGCGCTGGGCCGCTCCTGGCAACTCGGGACCTGCCAGCTCGACTTCCAGATGCCGGAGCGCTTCGAGCTGACCTACCAGGGCTCAGACAACGCCGAGCACACCCCGGTGATGATCCACCGCGCCCTGCTCGGCTCGATGGAGCGCTTCGCCGGGATCCTGATCGAACACCACGCCGGCCGCTTTCCCGCCTGGCTGGCGCCGACCCAGCTTGCCCTGCTACCGGTCGCCGACCGCCACATCGACCGCTGCGAGCAACTCGCGATGGAGCTGGAGGCGCGGGGGGTCCGCACCCGGATCGACGCCCGCTCGGAGTCGGTCGGTCGCAAGATCCGCGACGCCGAGCTGTCGAAGGCACCGTTGATGGCGGTCGTTGGCGACCAAGAGCTGGAATCCGGTGGGCTGTCGGTGCGCTCGCACGCCGACGGTGATCTCGGCACCCTTGAGGTTGATCGGGTGAGCGAGCGGGTCGGCGTCACCGCCTGAGGTTGTGTCGCAGAGTTGCGGCTGACGGTTGCAGATGATGCGGGAAGAAGGGCCGTTCGAGGGCTCCGGCGGTACTGTGTGCGTCCATGGCGGCGCAAAGGCTCGAGCTATCCGGAGAGTTGCAACGACGGGTGATGCGAATCATGTGGGATCTCGGCGAAGGGCGCGTCGACGACGTGCGGCGGCGACTCCCCCACGGCAGCGCATATACGACGGTGCAGACCGTGCTCAACCGATTGGCGGACCGCGGCTTGGTCGACCGGGAGCGAACTGCTCGAGGGATCGTCTATCGCCCGGGCATCTCCGAGGGCGAGCACCTTTCCCAGGCGGTGAGCGAGTCCCTCTCGCGAGCCTCCGACGGCGCGAGGCGAGTCGCCCTCAACCATCTGGTCGGTGAGCTCGATTCTCAGGAACGCGCCGAGCTGGCTCGGATCGTCGGCGAATCGAATCGGGGCTCTGGCGGTCGATGAGCTGGGCGCTCGGCTTCGGTCTCGCGGCCTCGGCGCTCCTGCTCGTCAACCGCCTCCCACACGGGCGGCTACCGCCGGTCCTCGGTATCGCGCTATCTATCGCGGTGCTCATGCTCCGGGCGTCACTGTCGGTATCTCTCGCCGTCCTCTGTGTCTACTACCTGCCGACGACCGAGGTCTTCGAGTTCGTGGTGGCGTTGTGCGGTCACGCCGGACTGCCGTGGTCGAGCGCACCGATGCACCTGCCACTCGGTCGCCTGGGCAACGTCGCAACCCTGTTTCCGGGTCTCCTCCTCGCCGCCTCGGGAAGCCTGACCATGATCAGCCTGTGGTGGGGGTCGCGGCGCGCCCGCGAGTGGCTCGCCCGGAGCGTCTTGCGCGACGGCCCCAGCGAAAGTCTGATAGTCGGGGGCAACGGAGTGTTTCTTGCGGCCGCCGGAGTGCGCTCTCCCCGAATAGTTGTCTCCACCGGAGCGCTGCTGTCGCTTGAGGGAGCGGAGCTGGAAGCCGGCCTCGAGCATGAGCGGGCTCACATCGTCCGGCGCCACCCACGGCTCCGGGTTGTCGGCGTGGCGCTGGGAGCCCTCGGCTGCCTGCTCCCGGGGGGGCGGTGCGCCCAGCGCTCGCTGCGCTTTCACCTCGAACGCGACGCCGATGAGTGCGCGGTTCGGCGAACCGGAAATCCGTTGGCACTGGCGGCAGCCATCTGCAAGAGCGCCGGCAGCCCCGGGGGCGACGGGGCGGCGCTGCACCTCGACGGTGAGGGGGCGTCGGACCGGCTTAGCGCATTACTGGACCGTGACCGACGGCCTCGGATGGTGGACCTGCTGGGCGCGGTCGTGGCGGTTGCGATCCTTTCCTCGCTGGCGATCCTGCTGGCGCTGTCGATACCGCTGCTGCTCCAGACAGGCACCGGACACCTGGTGGCGAACGGTACGGTCGGCTACCCCTGCCACGCCTGAGGACACGCGTACTACGAAGTGTAGGATGCAGGGC
>JBPCOO010000046.1:0-3360 GCA_051000155.1 Solirubrobacterales bacterium
AGGACCTCGTCGTGGTCGTCAACGTCGATCGCGAGGGTGACGGTCATGCCGGGGAAGACGACCGAGTCATCGGTGGGAACGAGGGGGAGCTGGCTCATGTGATTGGCCTCCTGGGGCTGAGGATCGGCGGCTAGTTGGTTCAGTTCGCAACGGTTATAGTAACAAATGGTTATGGCTGACTCTCGTTATCGAATGGATCTATCCGGACGACCGGGCTATGCTCGCTCGGTGGGTACGGCGCCGAGCACCCCCGGAAAGCGGCAGGCCTCCTGCGGGCTGCTGTTCGTGCGCCTCGCCAAGGCTTCGGCAAGCCAGATGACCGAGGCGCTCGAGTCGATGGGGTTGAGCGCCACCCACTACGCGATCCTCCACCTGCTGGCGGAGACCGGCCCCGTCTCCCAGCAACAGATCGGCAGGGGCCTGCGAATCCACCCCTCCAACCTGGTGGCTCAGCTCGACGAGCTGGAGGAGCGCGAGTTGATCGTCCGCCCGCGCGACCCCGCGGACCGGCGCCGGTATCTGGTCGAGCTGACGGCCGCCGGCGGTCGGGTGCTCGGTCGAGCCGAGGAGGCGGTCAAGCACGCCGAACGGGAGCTACTCGCTCCGCTCAGCGGCGCGGAGGCCGGCGAGCTATGGGCGCTGCTCCGTCGGCTGGCGGTTCAGAGCTGCCGACCGTAGCTCGCGGCTCGGTTGCAGCGAACCAGGCTTCAGTCAGCGTTTACGCCAACTCCGCCGCCACTCGCTCTCCCGAGCGGATCGCGCCGTCCATGTAGCCGTTCCAGACGGGGCTGGTCTCGGTTCCCGCCCAGTGGATGCGGCCCTCGGGTCGGCGCAGCAGATCGCCGTACTGAGTCCAGACCCCGGGCGGGAAGTGGGCGCCGTAGCCGCCGCGGATCCACTCCTCCTGCGCCCAATCCTGCTCGACGTACTCGAGCGGCTCGCGCGCACGCTCGCCGAAGTAGGTGGCGAAGCCGTCGAGCACCAGCGCCCGTCGCTCGACCGCCCCCAGCGACGACGCTCGGCGAGCGTGCCGGCCCTCGAGGAATCCCAGCAGGATTCCCGCGGATCCCTCCCGCGGCGAGTTGTCGAAGCAGACCGCGAGCGGATGGGTGGCGCTGTCGGCCTGCCCGTTGAGGCCGTCGGATCGCCAGAACGGCCGCTCGTAGCGAGCCAAGCACTTGATCACGTGGCCGGCAGGCAGCTTGGCGTGGAGCTGGGCGCGGCGCCCCGAGAGTGGCGGGTCGAAGCCGATCCGCCCGATCACCGACGGTGGCGCGGTGACGACGCAGCGGCGCGCCCGCAGCTCGCCCCACCCCCCTCCGACCGTGACCCCGTCGTCGTTCTGGCTGATCCGCAGTACCGGCGAACTCAGCCAGACCGCATCGCCCAGCGTCTCCGTCAGCCGCTGGGAGACGAGCTGGGAGCCGCCAACGAACCGCGACTCCTGCGCGCCACCCGCGGTCCCGAGCAGGAGATCGAGATCCCCGCCGGAGTGGACGTAGAAGAGGAAGTGGAGCAGGGACATGTCCTCGGCCTCGGCGCTGAAGACCGCCTGCACCGCGACCCGGAGGAAGCGGCGGCCGAGTGAGGTGTAGAGGTTGCGATCAATCCAGGTGGCGAACGTCTGACCGTCCCATTCTCGGGCTCGGGGCGCCATCCACGGGGCCTCGAGCGGCACCCGCTTGGACATCCGCTCGAGCCGGAGCTGGGCGAGGGCGACATCGGCGGCCACGTGGACCGGCAGCCCGAAGGTGCCACCGCGGTAGCGCTTCAGCTCGCCCCCTACGTGCAGAAGGTTCTCGCCATCGTCGTAGGTCGGATAGGTCTCTACCCCCAGCTCGGCGGCGTAGGCATAGAGCCGGTCCTGGGTAGGCCCCACCCACTGTCCGCCGATCTCGACCACGCTGCCATCGTCGAAGGTGTGGTTGCGGGTCCGCCCGCCGACCTGCTCGGAGGCTTCGAGGACGACGACGCGCCTGCCACGGGCGGTGAGCACTCGCGCGGCGGTGAGGCCGGCGAGGCCGGCGCCGACCACGGCGACGTCGAAGCTCCCCTCTTCCATAGTCTCGGCCATCTGACCGGCACCCTATCGACGGACGCGTCCCCTCGGACCGAGTGATCGCGCACCGACCGACGGGGGGCCGATGGCGCCGCCGCCTCAGCGCGCGCGGTACCAATCGACGTACTGATCGCACATCGCCCGCCGCTGGATCCGCTCGATCACCCCGAGCGGGGTCGCCGAGATCGAGCGCAGGTGCGCCTCGTTTGGCGCCCGGATCAGACGGGCGAAAGCGTTCGGCTCGGCTACCTCGACGGTGATCCGTGCCTCGGTGCGCTCTTCGACCTCGACCTCGGCGACCGGATAGAACGGCGAAGGCCCGCGAAAGTCGAGGTTGGCCGGCAGCTCCGCGTCCAGCTCCAGCTCGGGCGAGGAGACCCGCAGCGGTCGGCGGCTGTCGTATTCGAGCGAGATCAGCGAGCGCCCGGCGGGCACCTCCAGCTCGTAGCTCGCGGGCTGGGTATCGGTCGGATCAGGGGTGGGGCTCCAGCCCGCCGGAGCGCCGATCACCGGCTGAGTGGTCCAGATCTGAGCTGTGCCCTTTCCCCGGGCGGCCTCCGGCTTGGGCTCGTCGCGGGGGCACTCCAACACCGCCCCCGGCTCGACCCCCTCGTCGAGCGTCTTTCGTCGTCCCACCAGTCCTCGGCGCTCGTAAAGGACGAAGTTCTCGGTCTCGACCACGGGCACCAGGCGCGGAGGAGGGGACGAGCTGGGACCGCCGGTGGTGGCGAGGATATAGCGGAAGTCATCGAGGGTCTGGGGGAAGACCGCGTCGATGTCGAACTTCTCCCCTCCCCCTTCCCCCTTCTGGAAACGTCCGCGGACGTCGGCGACCGAGTAGAAGTTGGTGACGATCCCGGTGATCTCATCGGATCCGCGCAGCTCCCAGGCGATGAAGTTGTCCCGTCCCAGGTAGAGGACCTCCTCACCCTGGACCACCTCGCGGATCTCGGCCAGCTCGGCGGAGTGAGCGTCTGGCCGAACCGGCGCCTGCCGCAGCGCCAGCAGGCTCGAGCCCGCCGCGGCGGCGATGAAGGCCGCGGCGATCAGCGCCATCAGCCTTCCCCGATCGGCGAGCAAGCCGGCGACCGCCAGGAGCATCACCACCGGAGCGGCAATCGCCAGCGCCTTGGCGGCGATGTAAGGGGTGCTGAAGATCGCGGTTACCCCCCACACCAGCGTGATCGCCGCCAGGGCGGCGACTGGCGCGTAGGTGCCGGTCTCCCGCGCCCAGCGGAGCCCCCGCAGCAGCCCGAAGGCCCCGAGCGCCGCGCCGGCGAAGAAAACGAGGGCGGGCCCGC
>JBPCOO010000255.1:0-8242 GCA_051000155.1 Solirubrobacterales bacterium
TCCCGCGTCCTTCATCCCCGGCGGCTCGCTCCAGATTGAGCCCGAGGATCCAGGTCGGAACGCTCCCGTCGTCGCTGCGGGCGAAGGTCTTCTCGCAGCGACGGTTGTCCCGCGCCTGGGAGAAGCGGCGCCGCCAGCCCAAGAGAGTCGCCGGGGTCGGCTCGCCCACCTCCCGACCCAGGGTCTCCGAGGCGCTGGCGGGGTCCACCAGGGACCCGTAGGCAAAGATGGCGAGTCGAGGCGAACGCATGCTTCGCCGTAATGGTGAACGGCGGCGGTCCGGCGCGGCGTTACCCTCGGTCGATGTCCGAATGGTGGCGGAACGCCGTCGTCTATCAGATCTACCCGCGCTCCTTCCAGGACTCCGACGGAGACGGGATCGGCGATCTCCGCGGGATCACCAGCCGGCTTTCCTACCTGCGCTGGCTCGGCGTCGACGCGATCTGGCTCTCGCCAATCTACCCCTCGCCGCTCGCCGACGGCGGCTACGACGTCTCCGACCACACCGCGGTCGCGCCCGAGCTCGGAACCGACGAGGACTTCGACCACCTGATCGCCGGAGCCCACCGGAACGGGATCAAGGTGCTGCTGGATCTGGTCGCCTCCCACACCTCGATCGACCATCCCTGGTTTCGGGAGCGTCCCGACTTCTACGTCCTCGCCGACCGCCCGCAGAACAACTGGGCCGCCTCCTTCGGTGGCTCGGCCTGGTCGCCCGACCCCCTCCGGCCGGGCGGCTTCTACCTGCACTCGTTCTTCCCCGAACAGCCGGACCTCGACTGGCGCAACCCCGAGGTGCGGGAGGCGATGGCCGCCGTCGTCGGCCATTGGCGTGAGCGTGGGGTGGACGGCTTCCGGGTTGACGCGGTCGACCGGCTGATGAAGGACGCCGACCTGCGCGACGACCCGCCCGGCACCTTCCCGCTGCCGACCCACCCCGACGTCGCCGGCCTCGACCCGGTTCATTCCCGTGACAACCCCGACATCGGCATCGCGCTGGGGGGGCTGCGGGAGGCGGCCGGCGAGTGTCTGCTGATCGGAGAGGTCTACCTACCCGACGAGCGACTCGAGCGCTACGCCCCCTACTTCGACGGGATGTTCAGCTTCGACCTGCTACACGCCGGCGGCTCGGCCGAGGCGCTGGCGGCCGTGCTGCGACGGGCCCGGGGGCGAGGGGATCTGGTCTGGGCGACCTCCAACCACGATTTCCCCCGGGTCGCCAGTCGCTGGGGCACCCGCAACGCTTCGGCCGCGGCGTTCCTGCTGCTCTGCCTGCCCGGCCTCGCGTTCGTATACCAGGGGGAGGAGATCGGGATGGTCGACGGGGAAGCGGCCGTTCCGCCGATCGATCGCTTCGGTCGCGACGGTTGCCGCACGCCGATGCAGTGGGAGGCCGGACCGGGCGGCGGTTTCACCGCCGGTACCCCGCCTATTCCGAGCTGCGATCCCGAGCTGCGGTCGGTGGAGGCACAGCGGGGGGAGCCGGGCTCCACCCTGGAGCTGTTCCGCGAGCTGATCGCTGCTCGCCGGACGATCGAGGGACCGCTGGAGGAGATCTCTGCGGCCTCCGGCGTACTCGGCTTCCGCCGTGGCCGGCACCGCGTGTACTGCAACTTCGGCGACGAGCCGGTAGGGATCGAGGGGTTGGCGGCGCAGGCGGTGCTGGCCAGCCGCGGTCTCGAGCTCCCGGCTGGTGACCCTTCGGGGAACGGCGTACTCCAATCAGGCGGAGGCGTTCTTGCAGATTTATCCATTCCGGCGGGTTTACCTGACGCTTAGGTTCGGGTAGGTTCGTAACGATCGACATTTGGAGGAGCATTGGTTTGCGCTGAGAGGGTCCCGGGGAGGGCTCGGCTAGAAATCGGAATCGGGTTGGCGCTGGTCCTGCTGATCGCGCTCACCCTCTCTTCCTGCACCTCCGATTCCGGCGGCGGTAAGGGAACTAACCTCAAGTTCTTCATCTTCAACGAGCCCAGCGGCGTGCTCGACACGATCGCCAAGGACTGCTCCAGCTCCTCCAACGGTTCCTACAACATCCAGTTCGAGTTCCTGCCCTCCTCGGCCGACCAGCAGCGCGAGCAGCTCGTGCGCCGACTCGGGGCGGAGGACACCACCATCGACATCATGGGCATGGACGTGATCTGGACCGGCGAGTTCGCCAACGCCGGCTGGGTCGAGGAGCTGACCGGAGAGACCAAGGCGGCCGTGACCGAGGGGGTCTTCCCGAGCGTGGTCGAGACGGCCAGCTTCGAGGAGAAGCTCTGGGCCGCTCCCGCCTGGACCAACACCCAACTCCTCTGGTACCGCAAGGACCGCATCGACAAGCCGCCGGAGACCTGGGAGGAGATGTACAAGCAGGCCAAGCAGCTCGGCAAGAACAACCTGATCGAGGTCCAGGCCAACCGCTATGAGGGGCTGATGGTCTGGTTCAACGCGATGGTGGAGTCGGCGGGGACCTCGATCGTCGGCCCCGAGGACGCTCAGCAGGTTGCGCTCGATCCGGCCAAGACCGAGGAGGGCCTCGGGTTGATGGTCGAGCTGGCGAAGTCGCCTTTCGCCGACCCCTCGTTCTCGACCTCGACCGAGGACACCGCCCGCCTCGCCTTCGAGGACGGCAGCGCCGCCTTCATGCTCAACTATCCATTCGTCTTCCCCAGCGCCAAGGAGAACGCGCCGAAGGTGTTCAAGCAGATCGCGACCGCGCCGTATCCGAAGGTCGACCCGAGCAAGCCCTCGAAGCCGCCGCTCGGCGGGATCAACCTCGGGGTCTCGAGCTTCTCCAAGAACAAGCAGCAGGCGTTCGAGGCGATCCAGTGCATCACCCAGCCCAAGAACCAGATCCGGATCGCCCAGGCCGCGGGATTGCCACCGGTGAAGGAGGCGCTCTATGGGACCCAGGGCATCAAGGACGCCTACCCCGGCTTCTCCGACACGCTCAAGCAAGCGGTCAACAGCGCCGCGCCCCGCCCGGTCACCCCCGCCTACCAGGATCTGACCCTGGCGATCCAGCGGACGATCCACCCCCTCAGTGACATCAGCGACCTCGGCAAACGGGTCGAGGAGCTCCGTAAGAACGTCGAGAAGGCACTCGAGAGAGAAGGGTTGCTCTGATGGAAGCGGCGACCGCGGATAGCGGCACCGACGCCCCGGGCGGGAACGGCGGATTGAGCGAGCGTTCGACGGCCGAGCGCAAGCTCGGCTGGATGCTGTGCGCGCCGGCGGTGTTCGTGATGTTGCTGGTCACCGCCTACCCGATCGTCTACGCGTTGGTCCTGAGCGTGCAGAGCATCGACCTGCGCTTCCCCGACCAGAACGAGTTCGTCGGGCTCGGCAACTACGTCACCGTGCTCACCTCGAGCCTCTGGTGGACCGACGTATTCAACACCTTCCTGATCACGGTGATCTCGGTCAGCTTCGAGTTCGTGATCGGCTTCGCGATCGCGCTCTTGATGCACAAGGCGATCTTCGGTCGCGGCGCGGTCCGGACGGCGGTCCTGATCCCCTACGGGATCGTCACCGTGGTCGCGGCGTTCTCCTGGTTCTTCGCCTTCTCTCCGGACACCGGCTTCGTCAACCAGCTTCCCCTGATCGCCGATGACAAGGCCTGGTTCGGGGACCGCTTCAGCGCGTTCGCGGTGATCATCGCCGCCGAGGTCTGGAAGACGACGCCGTTCATTGCCCTGCTGCTCCTGGCGGGATTGACCACGATCGATACCCAGCTCTATGAGGCGGCCAGGGTGGATGGCGCCAGCGCGGTCCAGCGCTTCTTCCGGATCACGGTGCCGTTGATGAAGCCGGCGATCCTGGTGGCGCTTCTGTTCCGCACCCTCGACGCCTTCAGGGTCTTCGACACGATCTTCATCATGACCCGCGGCTCGCTCGACACCGAGTCGGTCTCGATCCTCGGCTACAACCAGCTGATCTCGAGGCTCAACCTCGGCCTCGGTTCAGCCGTGAGCGTGCTCATCTTCATCATCGTGCTCGGGATCGCGGTCCTGTTCGTCAAGGGTTTCGGCGCGAGCGTCCCCGGCGAGGAAGAGGAGGCGTAAGGATGAGCGAGGACCGCTCGAAGGAGGACAAGACCTGGTGGCTGTTCGGGATCTTCATCGCCGTCTTCTACGCCCTGGTGCCGGTGCTCTGGATCGTCTCGATCTCGTTGAAGACGCCGGCGACGGTGACGGTGACGGAGGACGACGGCTTCTTCTCGACGATCATCCCTCAGGAGCCCACCTTCAACAACTACACGGCGCTGTTCGAGGACGGTCTCGACGGCCCCTTCCTCGCCCCCCTGATCAACTCGATCGGAATCGCCCTGATCGCGACCGCGATTGCGATCGTGCTGGCCTCCGGCGCCGCCTACGCGATCGCCCGGCTCGACTTTCCCGGCAAGTCCGCGATCCTCGCCGGCTCGCTGGCGATCGCGATGTTCCCGCCGATCTCGGTGGTCGGGCCCTTGTTCGACATGTGGCGAACGATCGGCATCTACGACACCTGGCCCGGCCTGATCATCCCCTACCTCACCTTCGCCCTGCCCCTGGCGATCTACACCCTTGTCGCATTCTTCAGGGAGATTCCCTGGGACCTCGAGCAAGCCGCGCAAGTCGATGGGGCGACCCCGTTCCAGGCCTTCCGCAAAGTGATCGTGCCGTTGGCGGCTCCGGGGATGTTCACCGCCGCGATCCTGGTCTTCATCTTCGCCTGGAACGATTTCCTGTTCGCGATCTCGCTGACCAGCTCCGACGCCTCGCGGACGGTCCCGGCCGCGCTCGCATTCTTCACCGGGGAGTCTCAGTTCACCCAGCCGTTCGGGAACATCGCCGCCGCGGCGGTCCTGGTGACGATCCCGATCATCATCTTCGTGATGATCTTCCAGCGTCGAATCGTCGCCGGGTTGACGTCCGGAGCAGTCAAAGGATAAGAAGGAGCCCCAGCATGTCTGCAATCTCGCTCAACAAGCTCAGCAAGAGGTTCCCCGACGGGACCGAGGCGGTCAAGGAGATGGATCTCGAAGTCGAAGACGGCGAGTTCCTGATCCTGGTCGGGCCCTCCGGCTGCGGTAAATCGACGGCCTTGCGGATGATCGCCGGGCTCGAGGACATCTCCGATGGCGAGCTGAAGATCGGCGGCGACGTCGTCAATGGCAAGGCGCCGAAGGATCGCGACATCGCGATGATCTTCCAGAACTACGCCCTCTACCCGCACATGACCGTCCGCGAGAACATGGCCTTCCCGCTGAAGATGGCCGACACCGACGATGAGACGACCAAGAAGAAGGTCGAGGAGGCGGCGGAGATCCTGGAGCTGGAGGAGCACCTCGACCGCAGGCCCGCCAACCTCTCCGGCGGCCAGCGTCAGCGGGTGGCAATGGGCAGGGCGATCGTCCGCGATCCGCAGGCGTTCCTGATGGACGAGCCGCTCTCCAACCTCGACGCCAAGCTGCGGGTGCAGATGCGGACCGAGGTCTCGCGGATCCAGAAGGACCTCGGCACCACCACCGTCTACGTCACCCATGACCAGACCGAGGCGATGACCCTTGGCGACCGGGTCGCGGTGATGCGCAAGGGCGTGCTGCAACAGGTCGGCAGCCCCCAGGAGCTCTACGACGAGCCGCGCAACCTGTTCGTCGCCGGCTTCATCGGCTCGCCCTCGATGAACTTCATGCCGGTCGAGGTCAACGACGGGGTGGCGAAGCTGCCGATGGCGGAGGCCGAGCTGCCGGCGGAGACCCGCAAGGCCTTGGAGCAGAGCTCCTCGGAGCGGCTGATGGCAGGGATCCGTCCCGAGCACTTCGAGGACGTCAACCACGCGCCTGAGAAGCCCGGGCCGACCTTCAAGGTGACCGTCGACATCCTCGAGTCGATGGGTTCGGAACTCTACGCCTACTTCACTACCGAGGGCTCGAGCGAGCGCTCCGAGCAGCTCGAGGAGCTGGCGGCAGACACCGGCGGGGACCTCGGCACCGGTAGCGGCGATGAGATCCAGATCGTCGCCCGCCTCGACGCCGCCAGCGACGCCGCCCGCGGCAATGAGCTGGAGCTGTGGATGGACGCCAGTCGCCTCCAGTTCTTCGACCTCGACTCGGGCGAGCGGATCGCCGGAGCCGGGAGCAAGCAGAAGGACGGCGCCGGCAAGCCCGGCGGATCAGGTAGCGACGAGGGCGGGCAGCGGTCGACCAACGGCGGCGAAAGCTCCAGCGGCGAGCGCGGCGAGGGCTCCAGCGGCGAGAGGTCCAGCGAGGGCTGAGCGCGGCGGTCGGCTCAGTCGACCGCGGCTTGCAGGCGCTCGATCACGTCCTCGTCCCATTCGTGGGTGCGAAGCAGCAGGTAGCGCTGGTTGGCGAGGCGCAGGTAGGCGTCGACATCCGTCTCCTTGGTCGCGAGCCCGGCCTCGCGTAGCGCCTCGCAGACCGGTACGAACTCGTCGCTGAACCACGACGCTGCCACCTCGGCGCGGTCGAGCGGCTCCCCGGTTCCCTGGATCAGGCGGAATCCCCAGGCCTCGACGCATTCCGCGAGCTGGGCGTAGCCTGGCTCCGGCTTGGTCGGTTTGATCCGGTCGCGCTGCTCAGGTGCGAGCGGAACGCGCTCGAGGAACAGTCGCTCGTGGTCTTTGGCCCCGAGATCGGAGACCGACAGCTCCTCGTCCGGCTTGACCCGGGTCTTGACCTCGGTCACCCGCGCTTCGACCACCTCGAGGTCGCGATGGCGGGCGACCGAGACGCGGTGGTGGCCGTCGGAGACGAAGTGCAGCCCACCGATCCGGTAGACGTCGATCGGCGGCATCCCCTTGCCCTCGCGCTGGGCCTTGTTGATCCGCATCCACCGCTGCCGCAAGCGCGAGGTCGTCGGCCGGAACTTGCTGTCGAACTCCTCCGCCCGGTCGACCGAGCCGACGATCGTTTCGAGCGGGATCGTCTCGGTGCCGAGGTAGCGCTCGTCGACTCGGCCGAGTGCGTCGACCACCTCCTCGAACGGCAACAGGGTGGTCACGTCCCCGGCCTGCCCGCGCAGCTTCCCCGCGAGCTTTGCCAGCGCCGCCCGCCGCCGGGCGCTGGAGAAATCCGACTGCGCATCCTGGGAGGTGAAGCCGGTATCCATCCCAGCGAGGGTAGCGCCGATCCGCGGTGCCAGTTGGGCGTCGCCGCGATCGCCGGCCGCCGGCGAGAATCGAACGACGACGATGTTGCGCATAGCGCGACTTCTGCGTCGCTCGGCACTCGTCCGCGACCCGGCAGGCCGGGCCGACTCAGGCTGCCGGGCGGAGGGTCAGCTCGCGCGGGTAGGGACAAAGCCGCGCTCGGGCCGGGCAGTCGTGGCAGAGCGCGGCGTGGGGGGAGTCGGTGGCCTCGAACCGGCGCTCGTCAATCGCCCCGCAGAGGCGCTCCAGTCCCTCGCGACCGGCGGCGATCTCCTCGGCCGAGACGGTGGCGCGGATCGGCTGCTCGGGCGTCGCGAGGAAGACGTAGGCGCTCTCGACCTCCTGCGCTCCGGTGGTCTGGCTGATCGCCAGCGCGTAGAGCGAGCGCTGCAACCGGTACGCCTCCCCGAGGCCTGCGTCGAGCCCGGGGGGGTTGGAGTCGGTCTTGTAGTCGATCACCAGTGGAGGCCGCCCCGGAACCTCGGCCAGCAGATCGATCGTTCCGCGGATGATCGAGTCCCGGCCGAGGGCGATCCGGAAAGGCACCTCCGGCCGCATCCGGGCTCCGGCGTCCCTCAGCTCGGCCAGCAGTGGGGAGGCGAGCCAGCCCGCAACCACCCCCTTCACCCGCCCGTGCCGATCGGGCGGGAGCGAGTGCTCGAGGAGCGCAGCCGCGATCTCCTCGTCGCTCGGAGCCTGCCATCTAGCACGGGCGCTGCGCTCGAGCAGCTCGTGGACGGCCCGCCCGAGGCCGAAGCGCGAGCCGGTCGGGTCAGCCGCCTCCGGCGCCGCAGCGGGCGAGGCGGTCGAACCGGGAGCGCTCGCAGACCGCTCGCCGCCGAGGCCGATCACCCGCTCGACCATGAACCGGTAGCCGCAGCGCTCGTAGGCGGCGAGAGCGGCGTAGGAGAGGCTGCGGGCGGCCGAGCCCGCGCGCCGTGCGCCAATCAGCATCGGCGGCTTGGCCCCCGATGCCGGCGCCGCCGCAGCGTCGTCGGCCCGGCGCAGGTCGGTGCCGAGGTCACGGACCAGCTCGGCCGAGGGCTCGTGGACGGTAACCGCGATCGAGGCGGGGGAGAAGCCGACCGCGAGGCCCTCACGGGCC
>JBPCOO010000277.1:0-18154 GCA_051000155.1 Solirubrobacterales bacterium
CATGCACCGCGTCGGTGTAGCGGCCCTGGTAGAAGTGGTAGCCGATCCCCAGCGACTTCAGGTAGCTGTAGCCGTTGAGTTGCTCGTAGTAGTTGTAGGTGACCTTGGTGAACTTGGCCTCGTCCGACGCTTGGAGCACCGGCACCGCGTCACCTCGGAAGTACGAGCCGGTCATCGCGACGATGTGGGCGTCGCTCTCGGCCATCACCGAGCGCATCAGTTCACCGAGGCGACTGTTCTCGTCTGAGGAGACGTGATGGAACTCGTCGATCGCGAGCACCGTGCTGTCCAGTTGCCCGGGCTCGATCGCGTCGTGGGCGAAGCGCAGCGTTGCGTGGGTGCAGATCAGGATCGGGTCGGGGCCCTCGAGGAAGGCCCGGAACGCTGCGACCTTGCCTGAGTCAGACCCAGGCGAGCAGAGGTTGTTCGACTCGGGGATCTCCCAGTCGGCAAAGAAGCCTGAGGCGGTGAGCGCGGTCGAGGCGAAGGAGGCGCCGATCGAGCGCTCCGGAACGGCGACTATCACCTTGCGCCTGCCCTGGTTGAAGAGCTTGTCAAGGCCGATGAACATCATCGCGCGCGACTTCCCCGAAGCAGGCGGCGCCTTGATCAGGAGATACTGGCTGTCGCGCTGGGCGAAAGCCTTGGCCTGCATCTCGCGCATCCCGAGCTCGTCGGTCGCGGTACTGCGGCCGGTCTGCGCGTAGGAGACGTTGACCAGATCAGGCATTGGGCTCGGGCTCCCCAGTTGATTCGTCGGCGACGGCGGCTTCATACATCTCGAACAGTCGGGCAAGACGATCCTCGTCTGACTCGAACCCGCTGGGGTCGTAGAGAAGGTCGACCACCTCGTCGAGGTCATGGTGCGCCTGTCGCAATCCGTCGGGCATCTTCTCGGGGTCGTAGAGCTCGGCGAGGGTTCGGTCGGCGTGTTGCTCACGGGCGCCGAGGACGGCGACGGCGCATTCGGTCAACGTGGCGCGCTGATCGTCCGTGATCTCGGGGGTCGGAAAGGTGTTGTAAACGAGCACCGCGGAGTATCGGATGTCGCTCTTGATACGGCCGGCAACGCTGCGTACCCAGGACATGTGCATCCTGGACTCAACCAATCCGAAGAGCCAGGGTTCGGCATCATAGATTGCGTTCGCGGCGTCAGAGATCACGGTTCCCCGGTCGACGTACCCCATCGGTACGTAATCCCGACGCTCCGAGGAGTGGCGCGGGACGATAATCGCGCTGGTGTCCTTGTGAGGACGCTGAAGGAATCGGTGTGGACGATCGGCCATAGCCTGGGCGGTTGTTGAACTTCGCCGACGAAATGCCGTGACTGCGTCCAAGTGCCTCTTTAGCTCGGGAAGGGCAGAGGCGGCTACAGCATCGCCATCGGCGATCCAGAGACAGAATCGCTCGACGCCGTGGAGCAACTCCGAGGCTCCCATGTACGCGCGCACGAATCGCTCTGCCTGAGGCTCCGCTGACAGAAGAGCATCACGCTCAGATCTCGTTAGATTGAGATGACCCCCATCGGTTGGCTGAGAACCGCGCACCATAGGCGGGAGGCTTCCGGTGGCGCCACGTCTCGCGTGGACAATCGTGTCATTGCCGCTCTCGATCAGGTAGGGGTTGATGTTCACAACTTCTCGCCTCCCACCCTCCGAGTAGAGGTGCTTCCGCACTACATCATCTTCACGCGCCAATCCAACGATTACGCAGGTAACGCCCGCTCGTCCGCGGGCACTATTGCTCCATAGAAACGACTCGTAGGCGAACGAGATCTTCACCCCGCCCTCTAGCACCTTGGGCCACATCAAGCCTGTGTGATCGCCTTGGCTGATGGAGTTGGTCGAGACAAAGCCAAGCTTCGCTCCGGCAGCCGCGACGTAGTCGGCGCCCTTGAAGAACCAGAGCGAGATGTAATCGAGGTTCTTCGCGTAACGCGGTGAGCCAAAGTAATCGACGAAATCCTGCTTCTGCTCTGCCTTCTGCATCGAGGATCCGGCATACGGCGGGTTCCCCAGCAGGTACGTCTCCCGATCGCGTGCGTCGCACACCTCCTCCCAGCTCATCCGCGCCGCGTTCCCACACACGATTTGACCTGCCTCTACCAGCGGGATCAGGGGTATCTCGGCTCCGAACAGTTCGCGGAACTCGATGTTCATCTGGTGCTTGGCGAGCCACAGGGAGAGGATCGCGACCTCATGGGCGAAGTCGTCGATCTCGATTCCGTAGAAGTTGTCCAGCTCGATCTGCGAGTAGGTGAACAGGCCACGCCGATGCGGCTCCAACTCGCCGATCCCCTCAAGGATGCGGTGCTCGAGCCGTCGCAGCTCCTTGTAGGAGATGACGAGGAAGTTGCCCGACCCACAGGCGGGGTCGAAGATCTGGATCTCGCTCAGTCGGGTGAGCAGGCGGTCCAGCTTCCGAACCGTGTCCGCCATCGTGAAGGCCTCCTCCAACTCGTCGAGGAAGAGCGGCCTGATCACCTTCATGATGTTCTCGACCGAGGTGTAGTGCATCCCGAGGCCCTCGCGGCGGCTCGGGTGAACGACCGCCTGGATCATCGATCCGAAGATGTCTGGGTTGATCTGCGACCAGTCGAGCGTCCCGCAGTCGAGGATGATCGCGCGTGCCCTGGCCGTGAAGCGCGGCGCGGGAGAACGGCCCTCGAAAAGCTTGCCGTTGACGTATCCGAAGTCACGCAGGTGCGGCGGGACGCCCGTGCGCTCAGTCGGCTCGGTGTCCAGCACGACGAACAGCTGGTCGAGAAAGCTGCCGGTGTCCGCTCCCGACTGCTCCGTGAGCGAGCCGATCGCGTTGGTGAAGCTGCCCGCCTCGAAGACGCCGGTGTCCTCGGCGAAAAAGCAAAAGAGGAGGCGTGAGAAGAAGACGTTGAGGTCGTGGATCGCCGCTTCGGTCTCGATCGCGTTGTGCTTGGTGACCTCGTCGTAGAGCTTCGCCATCTTCTCGGCGGCCTTGATGTCGGCGACGTTGAGGTTCTCGAGCTGGGTCTTCTCGATGCCTGCCCAAGGCAGGAAGAAGCTGGCGTTGTCGGCGAGCTCTGCGGCGGGGATGTCGAGCGTGGCCCCTGTTGTCGAGTCGACGGCGAGCAGGCGACTCTCGTTGCGCACAATGAGAAAGCGCGGCTTCAGCCTGTCGACTGCCTCGTCGCTCTTGGCGGCGTCGATGATCGTGTAAAGGCCGTCGTCGCCCACCTCGCGGGCGTCCCGAAACCAGACCTTCCCCTTCCAGAGGCGCTCGTCGTCGCGCACCGCCTTGTCATAGCTGCCCGAGCGAAGCCGGCTGATCGAGGCCTTCGGCAACCCGTAGGCCTCCAGGAGGCCGTAGAGGAACTCGACGCCCTGCGCGTCCTCGATCGCCGCGACCCGCTCTTCGATTTCAGCCAGGTTCATTCGCTCGCCAGCTTGTCACCCATCATCGAGATAGTCCGATAGCTCCTCATCGATCGTTGCAGCGGAGCCATCGCACCTGATTCGACAACGCTTGACAGGGACGGAGTCGTCGGCCACGACGGGGATGCCCCAGAGCGCGTCGTATCCCATTACCCCGTGGTCGTAAGGGTGAAGCAATATGGCCTCGGCCTCCATCGGACAGCGGGAGTTGTGCCGGTCGAGCGCTTTCCGCATCGCGATCAGGTTTGTTACTTCAAATTTCGTCATGAAGAACTCGTGTACTGGTAGGCCTGCTCAGTGTGTCGCAGGCCCCGAATGGGCATCTTGTCTACCTCGACCCAGTCTGGCGTCGGCGCCAGAACCGCGAGGATCGCCGCCTTGTGCTCCGGCACTCGGAGGGTCGTGAGATCGAAAGCCACCGTTATTGACTCCAGGTCATCCGCCACCTCCACGGCAACCCCGACCGCGTACGCCCCGCCGAGCGCGCGACTGACTTCTACCTCTCGATTGGCACGAGCTTCCTTCAATAGGAGCTGCGATTCGATAAGGACGGACTTCACGAACCGTTCCGCTCGCTCCAGCTCCAGCCTCTCGTAGTCGGCCGCCGTTGGAAACAGCTCTTCGTCTGCGTCAAGCTGTTGAGCCCATGGAAAGAAGTCATCGGGCTGCCCGGAACGGTGTAGCCGGTAGGCCAGCAACCAGACGACGCCGTGATCCTCGTCGAACCAAGTGGCGCCGCGGTGGTCATGCCCGTGAGCTAGCACTCCAACGGGTAGGGATGTCACCAAGCCCGTGAGCAGGCGGCCAATGTCCTTGTCTCGTCGTTCTCTCGGGAGGGCACGAACAATGTCGTGACCCTGGATGTCTTCTAGAGACGCCTCGGCGTGTCGGCCAAGATCGACAGTAAGGCAACGCCCGGTGATCCTCAGTTCTCTGCCGGGACAGACCAGGGAGCGTCCGTGAAAGAACTCATCTTCCTTCGCAAGCACGGAGCGATGCTATGGCTCCGAACTGACGGACCATCTTTGACGCGGAAGGGTGAGACCTACTGTCTCTTTGCGCGAATGGCAGCAGCGCTCGCCGCCGCCCGCTCCTTCGCACCGCTGGCGACGAATCCGATCAACTCGTCAGTCGTCCCACGCCGGACGATAGTCGCGGCCTCCTCGAGATCCTTCGCAAAGTGCTCACGGTGCTTGGCGAAGTAGTCCTTCCACGCCTCCGCCAGAAGCTCGCCGGGGGTCTGGCCGAGCAACGCAGCGATTCTGGTTGCCTCGGTGTGGACGTCCGTGGGGACGCGCATGTTCGTGGTGGTGGCCATTTCGTCCCTTTCTCTATCTAGTCTGTATCTCTATAACTCTGTAACGATGTAGCAGGGTAGCACACATATCGGATGGAGCTACGCGAGGCGTGAATCGAATGGGACGCATTGGCAACACAACCGCCTTCAATATCCTTGACAACCGATGACATCGAGGGACGAGGGCGATGGTCGGCTTCCACCCGGGCCCGACGCGAGTCTGGCACGAAAGGTGGCCTACGACTCGTTACGAGCGACAATAATCGCCGGCAACAAAGTGGGACGGGCAGCCTATCGGCCGATGGCCTGGTGGGCGAAGATATCGGGCAAGCTGATCGACCCGCCGGCCCCTCTTGAGACCCGTGTTCCACCGTCGCGAAGACAAGGCAGTTCAGTAGATGACAATAAATGAGCGACGGGTGGCCTGGGGGCGCTCGATCGAGCGCCCAGCACGCCTGCTCAGGAATTCTGCACTGCTGAGCGCACCGCGCTGATCCGCTCTTCGATCAGAGCGGCACATTCTTTTTGCGCGTCGCGACCAGTCGTTACAAGGTCACGAAGATTCTCTCGCCGAACTATGTCTTCAGCGAGCGAGCCTCGAATCGCTTCCATGGTCTCACGAAGGGCCCCCTCTGCTTCCTCGACGGCAGCGGCGTTGGCCTCGCGGACGCTGTTCCTCAGTTCACTAACTAGGCGTTCCCGTTCGGGGGTCGCATCCTCTTGCAAGGTTCGAATTGAGTCTGCGAGCTGCATTACTACCGGCAGAACGGCTGCTGCGACTAGGACGGTCTTAGCGATCTTTGCCGAACTCTTCGACTTGAACAGGCGTTCGGCCTGCTGCCAGTAGTCGCCGTCAGTGCTCAACTTCGCGAGTTCCGTCCGCAGAGCGCCGCGGTCCGCACCGAAGACCTCCTCGAGGACAAGAACCGCGCTTTCGCTCAACTGCCCGTTCGTTGCCAGGCGCTCTAGCGCCGAAGGCCCACTGCCACCCCCCTCGTTCACGCCCAAGGTCACAGTGGCTTCAAAGGACGCGCGCGCGTCAGCGAGCCAATCCTCCTGCTTGGCGAACCAATCGTCAATGACTTCCCGCTGCCGAGAGAGCAACGCATCCTCGTCCGCGTCGAGATCGCCTCCATAGATCGACGCGGCAAACGCTTCAAGATCGGTCTCGAGTTCCGTTCGGGCGTCCGCCAACTGCAATTCGAGCTGATCGTGAAACGCTTGGCACTCGTCGATTTCGACCTGGTACTCGGCTCTTTGCAGTTCCAGAGCGGCCGCGACGTCGTGAGCCGTCCGTGCCTTAGCTGCGGCTTCAGAAACGAGACGACGTTGTAGTCCGGCTTCTCGAATGGCGGCGTGGGGCAGATTCCGCAACCAGGCCAGAAGGGACGCGATGCCATCCCAGTCGCCTCGCTCGTAGTCTGAAACCTTGACTGTCTCGCGATCGTCGCCAACCTCGGCCCCGAGATCCGCCACGACAAAACCCGGCGACTCAGGCAGGCTGACAGCAGCTTCGTCGAGCAATCGCGAGAGCTCACCCAGTTTCGAATCCGCGAACTCGAGAAACGCGCGGTCGTCTTCGACTGGGTCTAAACCGAACTCGTCGAGCTGGCCTACGAGAACCTTGATCCCGTGTGGCGGCCATGGCCATCCGTCTCCGTGAACATGCTCCGCCTTGAGCACCGAGAGGATCTCGGCCTTCTCCGCGGTCATGAGACTCGGCAAGAGCAGCACGACAACGGTGTCCGCATTCCTCAGCGCAAGGGCTGCCTCACCTTCGTGAAGGGACATTCCGTCGCTGACCCCCGGGGTATCAACGAGGTCCGTTTCTTCACCGATCGATACCGTTGAGAAGAAGTTTGTTTCGGGAGCCCCGGCAATCGTGAGCCAATCTGGAATCGGTCTTCCTAGCTCCACCAAAAGTCGCTTTATCAGCGTGCTCTTGCCTGAGTTCCAAACTCCGAAGACGGCCACCCGCGTCCTCGAATGGATCTCGGCCGTTTCGAGGTCGGCGACGTTGCAGAGCTCTTGCAACTCGTCGTCTAGGTGCTTATCCATCCGACGCCTCCGACATGAAGGCGTCAATGAGATCGATCATTTTGCCCGCTTGGGCCGCGCGGGATTCAAGCTCCATGATGTCCTCTCTTATGCGAGCGGCGCTCACGTCAAGCTTGGATGCTTGGTCGGTGAGAAGCGCTGAGAGACCGACTGTCGATTTATCGCCATCCATGATTCCGTCAAACCACGGCCCAAGTTCCTCCATGACCTGTTCGTGGGCCCGGCGCCGAATCTTCTCCTGCTTCTTCTTCGAACTTTCATCATGAAGTATCACGCCTAACTCAATCACGATGCCAGCGATCGCCGCGACCTTGCCCGCAAGTTTGGCTTTATCCGCGAGCTTTGTCGCACCCCACGGCTTGAACCTGAGGCGCTCGGGTGAAACTGGCAACTTCGTCAGGGAGTCGCGAATCGCGAGCACTTTCGGAGCGTCTAACTTCGCCAAGTGTGTGGCTGCCTGGCCTGCCCCCTCCCCGACTAGGGCCAGGTTCGACAGCGAGGCAGGTGCGCTGTCGGCGAATTCCGGAGGTTGCTCGAATTCCCCAGTTGAGTAGATGGCCTCGAACTGGCGCCCCAGTTCCGAGTTCACCGCCTCGATGTGGCCTTGCAGTGCCTCCACCGACCGCTTCTGCCAGCGGTCAAGTTCCGTTGTGATCCTCGGATCGGCCCACCAGTTCTTCGCCTGCTTGATCGCGGCTTCCTGCTCCTTGCCAGTCGAGCTCATCGCGTGATCCACTATCTCCGTGACCACTGGAACAACTGCGCTTTCCAGCTTCGCCCTGAACTCGAGCGCCAAATCGAGCGTTTCACGTTGAGCCCGCTCGGTCGCCCGAAGCATTCCATGGCGTTCACTGACACGCACGGCGCTCGAGCTGATCTCATTTGAGGCTGCGTTCGTGATCCTCCCGAACTCGGATATTGCTGCGGCTAGAGCGCCGGGCCGCCGATCGGCGGTCTCAGAGAAGCCCTGTAGGTCCAATGTGAGCCGTTCAATTCCGTTCCACAGGGCAGTCTCGCGCAGATTCTGGTCGTCGAAGTCCGATCCAAACGGATCAGGAGAAACTGGGATGATCGCGCCCGGATCTACCGAAATTCCTCGGCCGTCCAGCACTCGAGCCAGCTCCTGGCGCTTGTTCTGAACCGTCGCTACAAACTCCCGGGGGGCTTCAGTTGGCGATGCCCCTAGCTCATCGATTCGTGTCAAGACGAAGCGCGTCCGCAGCCGAGCGATCTCGCCCGCCAAGCCAAAGGCGCCGAGCTGGTCGATCAGCGGTGTTGCGATGTCAGCAATGAGACGAGGCGTCACGAGATAAAGGACGAGCGACGCGTCCTCGGCCGCCTGCTCTGCCTTCGCAATATCACTCGGTCGAGACGAGCCCAAACCTGGAGTGTCGAGGATCTTGAGTCCGTTCATTCGTCCGACCTCGACCTCGGGTGTAGTTGGGTCCGCGCCGCGCTTGACACGGCGGCGACTGGGGGAGGTTGAACGGGTCAGGACTGCTCGAATGCTGCTCTTCGCACTGCTGTAGTCGCCGCAGATTGCGACCACCGGGGAACGCTCCATGATTGCGTGGACGCGTCGCCTCACATCCGCGAAGCGACGATCTTGCAGCAGCTCTTCCAGTGCTTGGAACGCGTCGGTCATGACGCGATCAGGAAGACCCTCTGCGATCGAGCCCCATCCCAACTCCTCAAACACCGCCGGATCGATCACAGGCGCGGAATGAACTTTTCCGTCGTCCGATCCAGATTCCCTCGGCGCCCAACCGGTGCCCAACAGGACTTCACGCGGGGGAACGTCAGCCGCCCGTGTTCCGCCACTGGGCTTGGACACCTCAATAACGGCGACCAACGCGGCGGCCTTGGAGACGAGGTGTAGATCAGCTGCGTCTCGCAAGGGTCTGATCGCGCGGCTCGCGACGATCGTTGTCAGCGCAGCCCAAAACGTCTGCGCCGTACTTTGCTCGAGCTGATCGAACGCATCGTTGACGATCTGCCGGCCTTTCGCGATCGAGCGGGCACGAGCCCGCAACCGCTTTTCCTCGGCCCTCTTCGATAGTCGTGACCCAAGGAAGGATCCGACGATTGCTCCGACAGACAGCGCTCCCACGATCCATCCGCCGGGATTCCAGAAGTTCGTCGTTGCTATCGCCAGACCGGCGCCGGCACCCAGGCCACCGGCGCGAGCGAGAAGCGATCCCGTCCTCTCGCCTCGCCCACCGACCTCGATGTGAATACTGGCTGACCTAATCGCGAAGCTAGCGGCCACTCGCGCCGCATTCCGATCGAGCATCCCGCACGCATCAGCAATCGCTTCGTCAATCGTCGCGGCCGCGAGCGTCATCTGTTCGTCGAGACGCAGGATCTCACGCGAGGCGTTAACGGTCTTCCCCTTTGTTGCGGCAAGCACGACATCCTCGACGCGACGGAGGGACTCCAGGCGTGCGGGCTGGAACGCGATGGTCATTCGCTGGTCGAGGCGTCGATGCATCTTGCCGAGGTTCGACGCGCCGAACGGTTTGCCGCGGAGCTGCTCGAGCTCGGCGAGCTCGTCCCCTTCCTGGGTCGTAACCGATGCTCGTGTCACCCCATCAAGGGCGTGCACGGATTCGTCAGCGGCAACCTTCAGCGTCCGTGCCTCAAACCGTGACAGCCGGCGATCATCCTCGTCACTTTGCCCTAAGTCCTTGGCTGCAATCGGAGGCACCTCGAGCGGGACCACATCCTCTTGCGAATCGCGCGGATAGCCAACGTCTCGAAGAAGCCGGTCAAGTCCAGCTTCACACTCGTCGAGACCTGGCAGGTCATCCAAGGTCTTGCTGATCGTTCCCAATGCCGCGCGGAGGTCGCCTTGGAGCCCAGCTTCGCGGAGTTCACCACAACTTCCGGTGACGAGCCGGATAACGGTCTCCTCGAGGGCGCGGATGTTGCTCGATTCCTCAAGGACAGCTTTGCCGAACTCAGTTACCTGTCGGTCACGAACCTCGCCGAACGCAGGCGCTCGGTACGGGTCGCACCGAGCGAAGGTCGCGCGCTGAGTGTTGATGGCGACGATGGGGCAGGCATGGATGCCGATTCGCGAAAGCTCTTGCTCGAGGTGCGAGACATGCTGCGCGACGTCGAGATCGCGTTTGCGGCGCTTTCGAGTCGTGAAACTCGGGTCGGGACTCCGCCATCGTGGGTTCCGCACGTTCAAGACTGCGATCACAGGCTTGCCATACCTAACGACCATTTGCGCCGCGCGCTCGAACTCCGCGGCCTGCTGGTTCTGCGAATCGAACGCGAGCAGAACAAGATCGGCCAGCTTGACTTCGGCTTCTGCCCGGGACTCAAGCTCAGCGCGGGACAAGCGCCTGCCTGCTCCCAGGATCCCTGGCATATCGGTTACGAGAAGTGGTCCCCAACCTTCCTGCCGCACGTCTTCGGTGTGGTCGCCCTGACCCGGGGACACGGAAGACGCGTCCCCCTGAGTGAGCGCCTCGATCAGACTGGACTTACCAGTGCCCGTTCGACCGAACATCGCCATCCGGAAGTCCTGCAACTGTCGGCGACGGTCGCGCATGTGCTCTTTGGCCATCGCGATGGTGTCGACTGCCAGATCCAGGCGGTCGCCCACATCGGCGGCCAGCCGCCCGGACACCTTGCGACGTTGCTTGAGTTCCGCAAAGACCGGCTCCAAGCCCGTGGCAACCTGCGCGAGGGTCTCCTGAACGACATCACTCGTTGCCTCACTGCCGGTCACAGTGGCGTCGATCGCCTCCGCAAGGCCCTCGAACTCCAATTGCTGCCTCACCTCGAACCCCATTGACTGCCAGTGCGGCGGGCTTCGTCCGTGAACAAAACATGCTCAAGCTCGTCAGCTTGTAACCCGAGTTCGCCCGACCAACTCGCCAGCACGTCGAGGTAGCGCTGGTACCCGGCGGGGTCCCACCTGGCTGGGTCGAACCTCAAATCGGACATCCTCACCAGGCACCTAGCTATCACGCGATCCAGAATCAGCCCCCGGCGATCCACGAAGTAAAGGAACTTGGTTCCGAAGGCAGGGCCGAGTTGATCGAGCCGACTCGCTCCGCCCAAGAGGCGATAGGCATCTACCGGCCGCCCAGCCGCAGCGATTTCCGCCACGGCGGCGAGTTTTGAGTCCGCATCGCCCGCACCAAGCATCCGTGAAACGCGGAAAGGTCCGTAGCCGACTCGTCCGAATCCCCACGCCACGCACGGAAGAAACGCACCGATGGCGTCGTCTAGATCGAGCGCATGTCTCACCGCCGTACGCACGACTTCGCGGTCAAGTCGAACGGGCAGACGCTCGAACACCGATGCACGGGCAGGAAACGCAGCTACCCAACGGTCGCGCGGCCAACAAATCGGTGGCTGGCCCGGCCGCCCCCGAGTGCGCCACTCCTGGACCATGCTTTGCACGCTTGCTGGCGCACTCGCCTCGTCCGACTGTGACGTTGACGGACGCAGATCACGATCATCAACCATGAGTCAAGAGTCGGACTAGCTCACCTGCGGCTGACGTGCTTATCGCTACGACGTTTCTCCGTCACCACCCGATCCGCTGCCCATCCCTCGATCGCACGCCTCAACCACAACCGCGGTCGACCACGGCCCAGATCCACGACTGGCCGCGGCATGTCGTCGTATCGTGCCTGGTACTCGCTCACGGTGTTGCGGTGCTTCAGGCCGAGAATCTCAGCAACGGCTCGAGCGTCAATCAGGTCCTCAGTATCCACGCGGGGCGTCATGAGCCGAGGTTACACCCGTCAGCGGTCCCGTCCGGACGGCGCGATACCTTACGGGTGTAAGTAACAGATAGCGGCCCCGGCGACGCGCCAACGCCCCGGGGCCCGGCCAAGACCTAAATAGGAGGTCTGACATGGAACAGAGTAAGCCTTCCCTACTCGCCCAGATCGCGGGCGAAGCAACCATCACGATCGAGCAGACGGCGCAGGTGCTCGGTCTCGGGCGCACCGCCGCGTACGAGGCAGCGCGCCGCGGCGAGTTTCCGACGCGCCGGCTAGGACGGCGCATCGTCGTCCCTGTACCTGCCCTCCTTGACTGGCTCGGGGTGTCGCGATGAGGCAGGCGATGCTCTGGACGCCGGACGATGTCGATCGGCTTCTGACGGCTACCCAAGGAACGCGACTAGAGGCCGCGTGGCACCTAGTCGCCATTGGCGGCATCCGAGTCGGCGAGCTGCTCGCTCTGACGTGGAGCGATGTCGACTTTGAGGCTTCGCGGTTGACGATTCGGGATGCCGTTGTCGGCGTCCCCTATTCGGCGATCGCTCCTGAGCCGAGCTCAAACCGCACTCGGCGAGTCGATCTCGACCGCGGCTTAGTCGGTCAGCTCACGAGTCATCTGGCGCGGCAGCAGTCGGAGCGGTCTGAGTGGGGCGCTTACTACAGCGATAGCGGACTTGTCGTCTGTCGTGAGAACGGGCGCACCCTGCATCCGCGAAGCCTTGGCGTCGCGTTTGACGCTGCTGTCGCTCGATCGGGCCTTGAACCAGCCCCGCTGTCATCGCTCCGACTCGCCTCTGAACGAGTTCGGGCTCTCTCTAGGAGCCACGGATGAGAGGCCACATACGCAAGCGCGGAACAACCTGGGCCGTCGTAGTCGACATCGGAAGGGACGAAAAGGGCCGGCGGCAGCAGAAGTGGCACTCCGGCTTCAGAACGAAGCGCGAGGCGAGCGATGCGCTGACCGAGATCCTCGGCCAGCTCTCAAGTGGCCAGTATGTCTCCCCGTCGAAGCTGACGGTCAGGCAGTTCCTCGAGGACGAGTGGCTGCCGGCGGTCAAGTCGAGCCTGCGACCGCTCACGTTCGAGTCGTACGAAGGCAACATCCGCAATCACGTCGTCCCACGCATCGGCTCGGTTTCCCTCCAGGGTCTGACACCGCCAATGCTGAACAGGCTGTATTCGGATCTTCAATCCGGCTTGTCCCCCAGGACAATCCGATACATACACGCGATTCTGAGACGGGCGCTCTCAGACGCGGTGAAGTGGGCCCGGCTCGCTCGCAGCCCGGCCGATGCTGCCGACCCTCCGTCGTTGCGGGCGGCAAAATCCTGCGAAATGAAGACTTGGTCGGGGACCGAGCTCCGTGAGTTCCTGGACAGCGTCCGCGTCGATCGCTTGGCAGCGTGCTGGCGCTTCCTCGCGATGACGGGCTGCAGGCGTGGTGAGGCGCTCGGACTCCGGTGGCGGGATCTCGATCTGGATCGAGGGCGCGCGATGATCATCCAGACCGTCGTCGGCAACCGAGTTGTCTCCGAGACGAAGAGCGAACGGGGTCGTCGAACGATTGCGCTCGACGACGACACCGTGACCGCTCTGCGGGCTCACCACCACGCCCAGTCAGCCGAGCGAGCCGTGTTCGGCTCTGCGTACCAAGACGGCGACCTCGTGTTCTGCCGTGAGGACGGGACGGCGATCTGGCCTCGAAGCCTGACCCGAGCTTTCGCCAGCCATACAGAGGCGGCCGGCCTCCCGAAGATCCGTCTTCATGACCTCCGCCATACCCACGCCACGTTGGCGCTTCAAGCCGGCGTGCATCCGAAGGTCGTGCAGGAACGACTTGGTCACGCGACGATCTCGATCACGCTCGACGTTTACTCACATGCGATCCCTGCGATGCATGAGGAGGCGGCATCGCGAGTAGCCGCGCTTCTAGATCCGGGTGGAGAGGCCTAAAGGCCTAGACCTTTCCTATAGAATGTCTAGACCTGCTAGACTGATCTCATCGTAGGTCAACCACGAAGAAGGAGCCAAGAAATGTCGCGTTACGTCCCCGTTCCGGTCCCTGAAGAGCTCGTCAAGGAGGTCATGCGCCTCGTGATCGGCGAGCGAGAGCCTCGCCTTCAGCAACTCGTGGAACCCGAGCGGACACATGCCGCGAGCGTCGGCGGGGGCATCCATGAGCGCTGGCCCGAGCACGCCGAGATGTCAGACGAGGATGTCCGACACGCGTTCCGCGCCAGCGACGTAGGTGATGGCAAGCGCCGGCGGCTCTTTGTGTACTTGTCCGAAAATCCCGACCGACCCATTGCCTACGAGACCGTTGGGCAGAACCTTGGCTGGGGACCGCACTCGCTTCCCGGAGTGATTAGCGGCTTCATCAAGGGGGCGAAGAGCCGTTATCACTCGCAGCGACCCTTCCGCATCCACCAGGACGGCAGCAGGACTTGGTACATGTCGATGGACGAGCGCGTGGCGTCGATCATCCGCGAAGAGGCAGCCGAGGCGCAGTCATGACGATCGCTTCTTCCGAGCACCTACTCCGACCGAATCCAATACACGACCGCGCCCCGTCACGCGTTCGGTTCTGCACCTGGAACACGGACGACTGCTTCAACCGAGCCGGGGTCGAGTCAGAGAAGCGGATCCAGCTTCTTGCCGAGCTCGACGCAGACGTTGTAGCGCTGCAGGAGGTCCGCGGATACCGGACCGACCGGTTTGCTTCCGGCCCCTCGGTCTTTACTAACGCGTTCTTCCCCGACCGAAACACTTCCCAGTGGATGATCGCCGGTCTAACGTTTCGGGAAGGTACGACGATCGAGGACCACGGAATGGTGCCGCTGCCGGAGCGCCCGCAGCGCGGGGTCTGGGCGCGCGTCATCCTGCCGGACTGGAGCGACCCGATCACCTTCGTCTCGTGGCATTCCCCGCACGGAGTGAATGTTCCGGCCGCGTACAAGGTGAGCTTCTTCGGCGCGATGGAGGGCTGGTTGGCGGCGCAGTCCGGTCCCTTGGTTCTCGGAGCGGATATCAACACCTGGACGGACCCGGTCGACCTTAGGCCCGCAGACGGAATCGACCCCTACTCACTCGAACACGCATTCGTGGGCCTCGAGCCCAGGCATGGATT
The DNA here is from genome assembly GCA_051000155.1 of Solirubrobacterales bacterium. Classification (GTDB taxonomy): domain Bacteria; phylum Actinomycetota; class Thermoleophilia; order Solirubrobacterales; family 70-9; genus CAXMST01. The sequence goes on from JBPCOO010000277.1 coordinate 14,644, forward strand.
GCGAGACGCCTACCGGCTCACCCTCGAAGAGTCTGGGCGACTCGCAGAGATTCGAGAAGCTAGTCCAGAGGGCCCTCTGGCGATAAGTCACAGTGCGACGCCAACGCGACGCGATCGGATCCTCATCTCGAGCGAGTTCGATGCCGTTGAAAGCGCCTACGAAACCGAGCTTGGCTTCGCGCTCAGCGATCATGCACCTCACTGGGCAGACCTGGAGCTTCGCCATGCAGGCAGCCTTCTGCGCGGTTAGGATGCGCTCATGGGACGATCCCAGGACGAAATTACAGGCGAACTGTTCCGCACTGCCCATCTCGTAGCGACTGCCAACGAGAGGCTGGGCCTCAAGCTAGGGGAGGCGCTTTTACGAGCCGATTCCTCGGGTTCGGAGACGGTCGAGCTCACCAGGACGGATGCATCGACCCTTACGCAGCTAGCCGACGACGCTGCGTTTCTGACTCGCGTAGTTGACGAGCTAAGGGAGTCTTTAGGTGTGCCGAGCCCCTTGGAACAGATGAGGGCTCAAGTCCATGCGGACGCAGAGCTCGACTCAATTTAGGGTCAAGTTGATGGCTGAACACCTCAGCGCCCCTTGATCGTTTGGCACCCTGGGTTTGAGTGCACGTCCTGACGCGCAGGCGTCAGGACCAGACCTCGTAGCGGACGTGGGTCTCTAGGGACGGGTCAGCAATGCTCGCCACCGCGGTGGGCGCCCAACCAACTAGCGGGGCCTCATGTGACCAGTGCCCGGCGCTTCGGCTGCGGACGCCGCAAGCGGCGGCGATCCAAGTCGCCCAAGTGTTGTCCTCGTCGCGCTGGGGCTGATGCCGGACCACGAGCGCGGCTGGGGAACGGGATACGAGGCCCGGGTGACCGAGAAACGCTTGCTGCACTGCAGCACTGAAAGCGAGACGGCCTGCGGCGATCTTCGCCTTCTCGCTGGCAGTTCCCCAGATGTCATTGGGAGCAGCCGCGTCGACCGGAACGGATGCCAATAGCTCTCCCGCGACCGAGTCGTCGGTGCCGAACTGACACTCGGTTCGCGCCTCACCGGGCAGCACCTCGACCGCGAGGCCTCGGACGTGGGCAGGGTGGTCGTCGGTGAGCGGTGCGCGACCGGGCAAGTTGCAGTACCAGGGGCCCGTCTTGCGATCGTCATGAAGCGCATCGAGCAGCCCTTTCGGTCTGCCCAGTGGGCCACCTGGCGGTGAGCCCCAATGCCCAGGGGCCCTCACATGACAGACCACGACGCATGGTCGGAGCACAGGGAGAGTGTCATTGGCCACGAGCGTCGGCACAGCGAGTTCCCAAAAGTGGCGTTTCGTGTCCTCCGTCGGGGCCGCATCAATCGCACAGCTCCAGGGTGTGTCGGAAGTAGAGAACTTCCAAGTGCTCACGGCCGCCCCAAGAAGGGCGCTCGGCCCGAAGTCACACCGGCTCCGTGCCCCAGGTCGGGCCACCGGTAGTAGAGCTCGCGCGCTTGCTCCAAGATCAGTGACGTCGCCTGGTCCAGGGTCATCCTGGCACCGCCCCCCCGCTCTTCGGCACCGGCGGCCTGTACTTGCGCCTCCGCAGCAGCCGCTTGATCTTCACGCGAACTGCCGCCTCACGGCTCTCGTGACTTGTCCAGTCAACCGATAGGTCGGCCTTGATCCCCGTGTCGCATCGATGCCCGCCTGCTTGGCGTTTCGGCCCGAGAACTGTGGCGGTCGAGGCCAGCGCAATCACGGCGGGTGCGCCGCACCGAGGTTCCGGATCCAGAGGCCTACCGCTCGCGTCTGTCTGGGACTCCTGAGACAGTTTCGTCGCTGAACCATGATGGACGCCAAGCTCAAGCATCTCGACTACATCCAGACGGTCATCGGCCGTATGGCCACGAATTCGTTCCTGTTCAAGGGTTGGGCCATGACAATCGCTACGGGATTGTCGGCCTTCGGTGCCGCGGATACCAAGGTCGCATTGCTGGTCATCGCGATCATCACAACCGCGCTCTTTTGGGGACTCGATGGCTACTACCTCTGGCTGGAGCGTGGCTTCATCGCCCTCCACAACAGCGTTGCAGCCAAGGATGAGGGCCAGATCGACTTCTGCATGGCGATCGATAAGTCAGATGCCGTAAAGCGTTGGCTGCGCACTTGTTTGCGCCCTCACCTCTTAGCGTTCTATGGACTCATCATGGTGGTAGAGGCGATCGGCATAGCGGTACTAAGGGAAGGCATGTGAAGCATGGCTAGACGTGTTTTCTTTAGCTTCGAATACGAGAACGACGTCGGACGAGCAATGGTGGTTCGCAAAAGCAACGCCCTTCGCGGCGTTGATGCCGCCGGCTTCATCGATTCGGCAGAGTTCGAGAAGATTCGAAAGTCGGGACGGGCCGCGATCAAAAACTGGATCGATGGGCAGCTTGCGAACACATCAGTGACGGTCGTACTCGTTGGAGCCGAAACGTATTCGAGCGGGTGGGTTGAGTACGAAATAGAGGCGAGTAAGAAGCGCGGCAACGGGCTCCTCGGAGTCGACATCAGCAAGATCCGAGACTTCAGCGGCCGAACCACGGAGCGCTGCGGAAAGCTCCCTACTGGCTACCCGTTCTATCTATGGAACAACGACAAGGGATATGAGAATCTCGGCAGCTGGATCGAAGCCGCTGCGAAGGCAGCCGGCAGATGACCGACGAGGACGGGAGCTGCGATTTCTGTTCCATCGCACGAGGTGAGGACGATGCGGCCGAGATCGTCGCTCAGGGCGACGATTGGATTGCCTTCTTCCCTCTCGAACCTGCGACCCCGGGCCACTCCCTGATCATCCCGAGGGAGCACGTGCGAGACCTCTGGACGCTCAGCCCTTCGATGGGGTCGGCACTCATGTCCGCTGTCATTACGGTTGGTCAAGCCATCGATCGAGCCCTTCATCCAGACGGTATGAATCTCATCTCATCGGCGGGACGGGCAGCAGAACAGTCCGTTTTTCACCTGCACATGCATGTCGTTCCGCGCTGGCGCAATGACGGATTCGGGGAGATATGGCCGACCGGCAGTCGTTATGAATCGGCCGAACTTGACGATGTCGGGGAACTGATCCGGATTGAACTACAGCGGACTCTTTAGCCGGCCCGCACCGGGTTTGCAATTCGTTTGCAGATCGACACCGAAATCCCGGACTGAGTGGTCGGAACCCGCTTAGCCTGCCCCTAGAACCCCAGCGCGAACTTCGCGTCCTCGGACATCATCCGCGGGGACGCAACTGAGGCCCGCGGTGTGCGCGCGAACGGCGTCGAGCTCCTGGCCGACTTCCGGGGCACGCGGCCGGAGCCCACTCGCCGCGTGCTCTCAGCTACTGGCAAAGCAGAATGTACGCCTGTCGTGCGTTCGCGAGTGCGTCACGCGAAAAGAGCGCGGTCAGATCCGGATCGTCCCAGTCCAATTCCGGCTTGACCTTCGACAGCCATCCCTTCTCGTTCCCCGTGATCCCGCCGGAAGCAGCCAGCTCGCGCGGTTCGGCCACGAAGCTCAGC
>JBPCOO010000064.1:0-5553 GCA_051000155.1 Solirubrobacterales bacterium
TCCAGGTCTTCCTCGATCGCGCGCCGATCGAAGCAGAGCAGGTCCAGAGGGAGGTCCAAGCGCGGCGGCCGGACATGCTGATCTGCGACGTCAACTCGTGGGGCTCGCCGGCCGTGGCAGAAGCCGCCGGCATCCCCTGGGTGATGTTCTGCCCTTACTTCAGCTGGCTTCCCGGCAAAGGAGCACCCCCGTTCGGGCCGGGAATGAAGCCGCTCGCGAATCCTATAGGGCGGATTCGGGACTCCGCGATCAATAAGGCGATGCTGATGATGATGAACCGCAAGTTCCTCGCGCCGCTGAACGAGCTGCACGGCAATCTGAGCGCGCCCGTCATCACGGGGTTTGAGCAACTGTGGCACAGAGCGCCCCGGATCCTCTACATGACGGTTCCCGAGCTGGAGTATGAGCGCGAGCTGCCGCTCAGCTTCAGCTTCGTCGGCCCGATCAACTGGGCACCGGAAGCTCCGACTCCTTCGTGGCTCGATCGGATCGAGAATCCTCTGGTCCTGGTCACCGCATCGACCGAATATCAGCAGGACGAACGCCTATTGCAGACCGCCCTCGACGCGCTGGCGGACGAGCCGGTCAGCGTGGTCGCCACCGCCGCCGGGACCGATTCGGCCGGCTACCGCGTCCCGACCAACGCCAGGGTCGAGCCTTTCGTCGCCCACGAGCCGCTGCTGGAGTGGGCGGACTCTGTGATCTGCCACGGCGGCATGGGGATCACCCAGAAGGCGCTCAGCCACGGGGTTCCAGTGTGCACCGTCGGCTGGGGTCGAGATCAGCTGGAGAGCGGCCGTCGGGTCGAGGTCGCCGGAGCCGGCGTGCTGCTACCCCGCAAGAAGCTCAGCACCGAGGCCCTGCGCGATGCCTGGCGCAGCGCACGCACCAAGCGAGACGGGGCCGCTCGGATCGCGCGGGCAATCGCGAAGGCCCCCGGCGCCCCCGGCGCCGCCGACCTGATCGAGACCGAGATTCGCTCGCCGCCAGCGCCGCAGCCGAGCTAGCTTGACGCCAGCGCCGCGGCCGAACCACCTTCGCGAGCGCCGCAGCCGGGTCGGCCCGAAGGAAGCTAGGTATCAGGCCCGCTCGACCCGGATCTCGGCGCAGTCGGCCGGCACGTCGGCGGCGGCACCCGCCCCGCTCGCCTCCTCGCCATCCCGCGGCCCCCGCTCCCTCATCAGCCCCTTGGTCGCCCCGACGAACTCGCGGAACAGCGGCTCGGGGTCGGTCGGACGGGAGTTGAACTCCGGGTGAAACTGAGAGGCGACGAAGAATCGGCGATCGGGCAGCTCGACGATCTCGACCAGCCGCTCATCCGGGGAGGTTCCGCTCATCACCATGCCCTCGTCCTCGAGCCGGCGGCGGAGCATGTTGTTGACCTCATAGCGGTGGCGATGGCGCTTGTAGATGACGCCCTCGTCCCCGAAGATCTCCCGCGCCTTGGTGCCCTCGTGGAGCTTGACCGGATCGGCGCCCAACCGCATCGTCCCGCCGAGGTCGGAGACCTCCTTCTGCTCGGGCAGCAGGTCGACGACGGGGAACGGGGTCTCGGGATCGAACTCGGCTGAGTTGGCGCCGTCCATGTCGCAGACGTGGCGAGCGTAGTCGACCACCGCCATCTGCATCCCGAGGCAGATCCCGAGGAAGGGGACGTCGTTCTCCCGCGCCCAGCGGACCGCGGCGACCTTGCCCTCGATCCCGCGCTCGCCGAAGCCACCGGGGATGAGCACACCGTCGGCACCCTCGAGCGAGGCGGTGTCGAACTCCTCCGAGCTGACTAGATCGATCTCCACCTTGACGTCGTGGTGGTAGCCGCCGTGCGTGAGCGCCTCGATCACCGACTTGTAGGCGTCCTCGAGCTGGATGTACTTGCCGACGAGGGCGATCTTGACCGTCTCGGTGGCGGCGTCGGCGCGGCGGCAGAGCTCCTCCCAGTCGCCCAGCTCCGGCGCCGGGGCATCGATGCCGAAGTGATCGAGGACGAGGTCATCCATCCCCTCGGCGCGGAAGACCAGCGGGACCTTGTAGGTGTTGTCAACGTCGCGGGCGCTGATCACCGCCTCCTCCGGCAAGGAGGCGAAGAGGGCAATCTTGCGACGGATGTCACGGCCGAGGCCGCCCTCGGAGCGGCAGATGACCGCGTGCGGCTGGATCCCGATCCGGCGCAGCTCGTTGACCGAGTGCTGGGTCGGCTTGGTCTTCAACTCGCCGGCGTGGCCGACGTAGGGGACCAGCGTCAGGTGCAGGAACATCGCCCGCTTGGGGCCGAGGTCGGTGTAGAGCTGGCGGATCGACTCGAGGAAGGGCAACGATTCGATGTCGCCGACGGTGCCACCGATCTCGGTGATGACGAAATCAACCGACTGGGCCTCGGCGACGATCAGGATCTTCTGCTTGATCTCGTCGGTGATGTGGGGAATCACCTGGACGGTGCCGCCGAGGTAGTCGCCGCGGCGCTCCTTGCGGATGACCGAGTTGTAGATCGCCCCGGCGGTGACGTTGGAGGCACGGGACGCGTTCTCCCCGGTGTAGCGCTCGTAGTGGCCGAGGTCGAGGTCGGTCTCGGCGCCGTCCTCGGTGACGAACACCTCACCGTGCTGGAACGGGCTCATCGTTCCCGGATCGACGTTGATGTAGGGATCGAACTTCTGTAGCTGGACCCGGTAGCCGCGGCTAACCAGCAAACGCCCGATCGAAGCGGCGGCGATGCCCTTGCCGAGCGCCGACACCACCCCCCCGTTGACGAAGATGAAGCGGGTCTCCCCTGCTGGCGTACGGCGTGGTGCAGACATCGGGAAACGAGTCTAGTCGCGCCGAGGACGGAAACCCGGCCCGGGCGGCGGCGGCGGCGCACTATTGACGCGATTTGCGGGAAGCTTTCGCTCCCTCGACCCCACCGCCGTCCCCGTGGTCGACCCGACCGATGCGATCCAGCGCGCGCAGCGGCGCGAGCCGCTCGATCGTCTCAGAGATCGAGCGGAACTCCCCGTAGACGGTCAGCGCCGCCACCAGCCCGAGCGCGACCAGGCGCGCCTCCTCGCCGAGGGTGACGATCAGGGCGACCCCGGCCAGGGCGCCGACCAGGTTCGCCCCCGCGTCCCCGAGCATCGCCCGCTCGCGCAAGGTGTAGGCGGCACCGACCAGGACCGGCCCGAGGAAGACCCCCAGCAACTGCAGGGGGTAGATGCTGAGCGCGCCGAGGCAGAGTCCCGCCAGAAGTAGCGCGAAGGCCTTCTCGACCCGACCCGGCCTCAGATCCAGCAGGTTGAAGGCGTTGGTCGTCAGCAGCAGCAGCGCCAGATCGGCGATGTAGTCGAGCGACTCCCGCCCCCGTCCGGAGACCGCGAACGCCGCCAGCCCGAAGGCGCCGACCGCCTTGATCGCGCCGGTGGACAGGCGTCCTGAGGCGATCGCCCGGGCGTGGCCGCGCCAACCCCTCGGACCGGCCCCCGCGTGTCCACGCCCGAGCATGTCGTCGAGGAGGCCCAGCAGGGCGATCCCGAGCACGTAGGTGGCCCAGCGGCGTAGCTCCGGCTCGAGCAGATCGAGATCGGCGCGGTCGTCGAGCACCGCCAGCGGGGCAAGGGCGATCAGCGAGACGCTGATCAGGAGCGCTCCCAGCGGAAACGCCGGGCGGCTACCGCGCCAGTTCTCATGGGTGAGGCCGGTGCGGATCATGTCCGCGGTCCAGGGTCCGAGCAGGACCAGCGCCAAGCCGGTGCCGGCGAGGAGGCCCGCAATCGTCAAGGCGTCTCCGCGGTTGCCTCAACCGGCAGCTCGGGAACGAGGCCGTCGCTGTCCTCTCCGGTGCCGAAGTTGCCATTGGCCCCGGCCAGCACCAAGACCATCGACACTCGACCGGCGGTCTGATCCAGATGGTCGACGGTGCTGATCCCCTCGTCCCTGAACGGTTCCATCATCGCCTCGCTCCCCGACCTGGCGACGGCCACGTTCTGACCCGGTCCAGCGACCGCACCCGCCAGGATCGACTCCACCAACACCTGACCCTGTTCGGCGCCCTCGGCGGCGTCGCCGGTCTCCTCGTCCTCTCCGGGCGGTGGCGGGGCGACGAAGACGACGCTATCGACCTCGGCGAAATCACCCTCCTGCCGGGAGAAGACCTGATCGCCGACGGCGTCGATCAGGGGGCCACCGCCGACTAGCTGCCGTCCAACCGTCTCGCCAAACCCCCTCAGCGATTCGGAATCGGAGGCAAGCCCCTCGAAGCGCTCCGGAACGACCATCTCGAGCGCCTCGAGATCGGGCGGGCGGCCGATCACCGCCACGTCCCCGATCTCGGCGCCGGTCGGTGCGAGCGCCTCGGTTATGTCAGCGGTAGTGTCCCGGGAGAGCCCGCCGACCCCGACTACCGCAACCTCCCGATCCCGCAGGCGATCCCCGACCAGGACCGGATAGGTCGCGACGGCGTAGTCGCGAACGCGGTCGAGCTGCAGCTCCGCCTCCGCCGCCTCCGCCTCCACCTCCTCGAGGTTCGCGCGCAGCGAGTTCTCGAGCTCCTGAGAGGCGGTGGAGACGACGTCGTCAGCGAGCCCGATGCCGACGAGGATGCCGACCGCGAGCGCGATGAGCACCGCCGTCAGCGATGCCGCGTGATATCGACCGCTATAGCCCATCGATCAAGCTTGCCAGCCCCGGCCCCCGGACGGCTAGAGCCCGGCCACGTCGCGGATCTTGATCCAGAGCAGGTCGAAGACGTTGTCGAGCCCGGGCGAGGCCAAGACCACGATCACGGCCAATAACAGGAAGGCGACGGCGAAGGCCAGCGCGCCGCCGCGGCTGAGCCCGGGCCGATAGAGGCGGCTGACCCCCTTGGCGTCCACCAGGGTCTCCCCCACCCGCAGGCGAGTGAGGAAGGTCGACGACATCCCGGCGCGGTTTTTATCGAGAAACTCGGTCAGGTTGAAGTGTGCCCCGACCGTGACGATCAACGACGCTCCCCGCTCGTGGGCCAGCAGCATCGCCACGTCCTGGCTGGTGCCGGCGGCGGGAACCAGCACGTAGGGCACTCCGAGCTCGTCGAGTCGGTCCCGGCCCGGGGCGGCCCCGTCGTGGTAGGCGTGGACGATCAGCTCAGCGCCCGAGCGGAGCGCCGCGTCGGTGGCGGAATCCATGTCGCCGAGGATCACGTCGGGCGTCAGGCCCTCCGCCATCACCGCGTCGGCGCCGCCGTCAACGGCAACGATCACCGGATGCACGTCCCGGACGTAGGCCGTGAGCGCGCTCAGGTCCTCACGGTAGTCGGGACCCCTGACCACGATCAGCACCTGCCTCTCCCAGAACTCCGTCCGCAACGGGGGAAAATCGATCTCGCCGCTGAGCAACTCGCTCTCCTCACGGACGTGCTCGATCGTGTTGGTTGCGAACTCGCCGATCGCGCGATCGATCTCCAACCGCTGCCTCACCAGACGCGTCTCCACCTCCGCGAGCGAGTGCAGGTGGCCGGTGGCGATCACGGCGCCGCCACGCAGGAGCCGATCCTCCGAGATCGAGATCAGGTCGCCGTCCTCGAGGAGCTCGAAGGCGTCGGCT
>JBPCOO010000341.1:0-3328 GCA_051000155.1 Solirubrobacterales bacterium
GCGCTGGAGGCATTCACCGACAATCCGGCCGGTGGTCTCGGACCGGGCACCTTCGAGTACTACTGGGCGCAGAACGCCGAGATCCCCGAGTACGTCCGCGACGCCCACTCCCTCTACCTCGAGCAGCTTGCTGAGCTCGGCCTCCCAGGCTTGGTCATCACCGTCACCCTGCTGCTGGCCCTGGGGGCGGGCTGCGCGCTTGCCAGACGCGGCAAACGCTCGGCTCTCGGTGCCGAACAGCTGTCGCTCACCGCGGTGCTCGCCGTCTGGGCCTTCCACGCCGGGCTCGACTGGTTCTGGGAGTTCGCGGCCCTCACCGGGGCTGCTCTCGGCGCCGGCGCGATCGCGATGGCTGCCCGCACCGATCGCCTCCACGAGGGCGGAGCGTTGATCTTGCGCCTGGGACTCGGGTTCGCCGCGCTGGTGGTGATCCTGGTGGAGGTTCCGGCTCTGGTCAGCATCGAGCGGGTCCGGGAGGCCCAGGATCAACGAACCCGGGGCAATCTGGCGGCGGCGGTCTCGCTCGCCACCGAGGCGATCGAGGCGACGCCATGGGCGGCCACTCCTTACTACGCTCGCGCCGAGGCCTACCGCGACGCGGGCGAGCTGAGACAAGCACGGGTCGACGTTCAGCGTGCGATCGAGCGCGAGCCCGGAAACCTCTTCCATCCCCTGCTGGCGGCGGACATCGCGATCGAGGACGGCCGCCCGCAGCGGGCACGACGAGCGCTCGATGACGCGATCGAGCTCAACGGGGAGCTACCGATTCTTAATCAGTACTCTTTCACCCGCCGGGACTACGAGGGGAGAATCGCCACCGGACCGACGGAAGATGGACCGGCCAGATGAACTCCCTAGCGTCTGGTGTCGTACCCCTTAAGAATGTAATCAGGCCAACTTCGAGTGAACCAACCCCGTTACAGCTCGCTCCGCGACTACCTCGACGTGCTCCGTCGCCAGCGCTGGGTGGTCCTGGCAGTCACGCTGGTCTTCGGCCTGGCGGCGTTCGCCGTCTCGATCCTCCAGATCCCTATTTACGCGTCGACGGCCTCGCTCTCCTACACCGACGTCACCGACGAGCTGCGGGTGCTGGGCCTGAACGTCCCCGGCCAGGCACCGCTGGAGCGAGCGGCAGCCAACGCCCGGACGATCGCCACCCCGGAGGTCGCCGAGGGTGTGAGCAAACGCCTCGATCGCGAGATCGGTCCTGAGGCGCTGCGGTCCGCGGTCGATACGGAGATCGGCGCCGATACCGCGTTCGTCCTAATCCAAGCCACCGCCGAGGAGCCCGAGGTTGCGGCCCGGATTGCCAACGCCTACGCGGAGGAGGCCAAGGAGGAAGCGCGCAAGCAGGAGCGCGAACGCCTCGGCGAGATCATCCGTGGATTCGCCGCGCAGGGGAGGGACGAGGAGCCGACTGTAGGCGGGCAGTTCGATCAAGTCGACCAACTGCGCGCGATCAGGGCGATCGCCGAGCCGGCCGAGATCGTCGCTACGGCTGAGCCGAACTCGGATCCCATCTCTCCCCGGCCGGTCCGGAACACCGTCCTCGGCCTGCTCGTCGGCCTCACCTTTGGCCTCGTCGCGGCGTTCTCGCGCGACTCCCTCGATCGCCGTATCCGCGGCCCCGGGCAGGCCTACGAGGCACTCGGCTACCCGGTGCTCAGCCGCATCGGCGAACATGCCATGGGTAGGGTCGGCCAGGCGGATCCTGGTGAGGGCAGCGAGCTCGAGGCGGCTGAGCTGGAGGCGTTCAGGATGCTGCGGGCGAACATGGGTATCTTCGCCGGCGAAGGGCCGGTCAAGCGCGTGCTGGTGACCAGCGGACTCCCGGAGGAGGGCAAGTCGACCGTAGCCGTGTCGCTGGCCGCCGCTTCGGCTGCTGCGGGCAAGCGCACCCTGCTGATCGACTGTGACCTGCGCCGCCCCATGGTCTCCACCCGTCTCGGCATCGACGAGAGCCCCGGCCTGGTCGAATATCTACAGGGGGCCGCTACTCCGGCGGAGATCCTCCGCACCTGCTCGATAAACGAACGGACCGGGCCGACGCCGGGGACTGGAGTATCCAACGGCAGCGCCGCTGTGGCCGCCCCGGTGGTCGCGAGCGCGGCGGCGGCTCCATCGCTTGAGTCGGGGAACACCAACGAAGCGTCCCCCGGTCCCGGCGCTGTCGATCGTGGCCAGCTCATGGTGGTAATCCCGGCCGGCCGCCCCACCACCGAGCCCGCCGAGCTACTCGTCACCGAGCGCTGCAAGCGCCTACTGATACAGGTAGGGGAGGCCTACGATCTGGTGGTGATCGACAGCAGTCCCCTACTGGCTTCCGTCGATCCACTCGAGCTGATTCCCTGCACCGACGCGATCTTGCTCTGCGTGCGCTCGGGGACCTCGACGCTTGAGGAGGTGGATGCTGTCCAGACGGCACTCGGGATGCTGCCCGACCGCCCCGTAGGGGTGGTCCTCACCGGGGTCAAGCAGAGCCGCGACGGCTACGCGGGCTACGGCTTCTACTACGGGTACGAGCGGGTTTCCTGAGTCGGACCGAGGGCGTCCTGTTGTTACCGGTCCTAGCTACAGTAGCCCACAACTCGCTCGTCCACCTGCGGCGGAACCTCCCCGGTCAGATAGCTGCTGCGGAGAGCCTCGGGACTGAATTTCTGGTCGTCGACAACGCCTCCACCGACGGCTCGCTGGAGCTGCTCGCCGAGCAGGCCGAACTTCATCCCTGTCTGCGACTGTACGAGCTACCGGTCAACCGGGGCTACGCCGCCGGCGTCAATGAGGCCTTGGCCAACGCCCCCGGAAACGACGTGATGCTGTTCAACCCGGATGTCTCCATCACCTCCGGGAGGTCGATCGGTGTGCTCGCCGACCGGCTCGCCGAAAGGCCGAGCGTAGGCGTGCTGGCGCCGGCATTGAGGTGGGAGGACGGCTCGCGGCAGCCGTCCGCCCGCTGCTTCCCCTCGATCGCCGCGATGCTCGGCAGCGTCGGACCGATCGGTAGGCACATCCCATGGCTGGAGGACGTCTACGCAAGCTACCTCTGGCCCAACCCCGCCGATCGCCCCGCCGCCGTCGATTGGGTGATCGGCGCCGCGATGCTGATCCGCCGCGATGCCTTCGACGCTGTCTCCGGCTGGGATGAGCGCTACTTCCTCTACATGGAGGACGCCGACTTCTGCCGCCGCGTTACCGAGGCCGGATACGAGATCCAGATCGATCCGGTGGTCGAGCTGGAGCATGCCTACTCGCGCGCCAGTACGACTCCGGACCCGAACGCCTCCTCGATGACCGCACGCCGTCGGCACGTCGTCAGCCTGCTCCGATT
>JBPCOO010000349.1:0-5346 GCA_051000155.1 Solirubrobacterales bacterium
TCGCCATCGAACACGGGGCGGAGGTTGTCTCCTACGACCGCGACTTCGCACGGTTCGAGGAGGTCAGATGGTCGATGCCCGACCTCTGAGAAGCTCCCGCCCTTGGACTTGGGTACCAGGCGCTCAGGCTTTCTCCGGCCGCAGGTTCCAGCTCTGGATGACCGGGTAGTCATGTTCCCAGCCGAGCCGGCAGATCGTCGCCGTGGCCAGGGGGAGGCGTTGGCCCGCCGCTAGAGGCAGCGCGGCCCAGCGGGCCGCGAAGGCGCGCAGGAGGTGAGCATGGGCGAAAACGATGCCGTCGCCGGGTAGGTCGCGAAGCTCCGCGATCAGAGGGTCGATTCGCCGCTCGAGATCGGAGGGCGTCTCCCCGCCGGAGACGCCGTCGCGCCACAGCAGCCAATCGGGCCGCTCGGAGTGGATCTCGGCGCTGGTCAGCCCCTCGTAGTCGCCGTAGTCCCACTCCATCAGCTCGTCGCGCAACTCGGCGCGGTCCGGTAGGCCCGCATGCTCGCAGGTCTGACGGGCACGGAGGAGTGGGCTACTGAGAACCCGGTCGAAGGTCTTGCCGAGGAGGGTGGATCGCAGCGATGCCGCCTGGGCGACTCCGACCTCGGTCAGGGGGAGGTCGGTGCGACCGGTGTGCTTGCCCGCGCGGGACCACTCGGTCTCACCGTGGCGTATCAGCCAGAGTTCATAGCGGGGCACGTCCTGAGCTTATGGCTCCGGCAAGCTCCCGCAACCGCCCCGGCTCTCAGCAAGCGCCGTCGGGAGAGAGATGTCCGTCAGTCGCGTCTTCCTCGTCCACGCGATCGATTGTCTCAGAGATGAACTCGTGAGCAGCTCGGTGCCGACGCGACGCCGGTGTTGAGCTAGGTTTCGCCCATGAGCGAGAAGACGAAGCCACAGGTCGAGGTCCCTTCGGAGCGGACGCCGTCGTACCAACTCGAGATCGAGGACATCAAGCTTGGGACGGGAGAGGAGGCGTCAGAGGGTCAGATCGTAGAGGTCCACTACGTGGGCCACGCGTGGTCCACCGGCGAGCAGTTCGACGCGTCCTGGGACCGCGGCGACACCTTCAAGTTCGGTCTCGGCCGCGGTCAGGTGATTGCGGGCTGGGATCAAGGCGTCACGGGGATGAAGGTCGGCGGCCGCCGCCGGATCACGATCCCGCCGATGCTCGCCTACGGCAAGCGCGGTGCCGGCGGAGTGATCGGCCCGGATGAGACGCTGGTGTTTGTCGTCGACCTGGTTTCGGTGCGCTAGGACCGACGGTCCCCGGGGTCCCGCGGCGACGCCGGCTAAAGGGGAGCAGTGCCAACTGGAATCTCGTTTCACGGACGTCGATCATCCACGCGCCGCGCCTATGCACGATAATCGTCGTTATGTGAACTCGGCGAAGGACAGCTCGCCTCGGTCAGCGTCACGCCCTCGGCTCCGATCGAGATCCGAATACCCTCCCGGCGGTGACCACGGAGACCACACAAGTGAGCGCGCCCACCGCCGGCGTCGTAGCCGAGATCGCCGTCGAGGTGGGCCAGCCCGTGGAGACCGGCGAGACGATGGTGGTCGTCGAGGTGATGAAGATGGAACACCAGGTCGCCGCCCCGAGCGCCGGAATCGTGGAGTCCGTCAGCACCTCGGTTGGTGCCCGGGTGAGCGAGGGCGAGGAGCTCGTTGTGATCCGCGCGGGCGGAGGCCCCTCTCCCGTCGCCTCTTCCGAGCAAGAGGGCCAATCGAACGATGCTCTCCGCGACGATCTCGCCGAGGTGCTCGAGCGGCAGGCTCGCACTAGGGACGAAGCCCGCAGCGAAGCGGTCGCCAAGCGCCACGCTCGCGGCGGGCGCACCGCCCGCGAGAACCTCATCGACCTCGTCGATCCCGGCAGCTTCGTCGAGTACGGCGCGCTTGCCCTGGCCGCCCAGCGGGCACGTCGCAGCGAGGACGAGTTGATCGCCCAGACCCCCGCCGATGGCCTCGTCGGCGGTATCGGCCGAGTCAACGGCGCCGAGTTCGGCGAGAGCGGCCGTTGTGCGGTGATCTCCTACGACTACACCGTGCTCGCCGGCACCCAGGGAACCATCGGCCACTACAAGAAGGACCGCCTGTTCGAACTGGTCGAGCGCCTGCGCCTGCCGGTGGTCCTGTTCGCCGAGGGCGGCGGAGGTCGCCCCGGGGACACCGACGTGGCGATGGGCTCGTGGCTGACGGCTCGCGCCTTCGCCCTCTGGGGGCGGCTGAGCGGCAAGGTCCCCCGGATCGCGATCGTCTCCGGCCGCTGCTTCGCCGGCAACGCGGCCCTGGCCGGCACCGCTGATCTGATCGTCGCCTCCGAAAGCGCCAACCTCGGGATGGGCGGCCCGGCGATGATCGAAGGCGGTGGGCTCGGTAGCTACGCGCCGGAGGAGATCGGCCCGATCGAGGTCCAGGAAGCCAACGGCACCATCGATGTGCGGGCCGCCGACGAGGCGGAGGCCGTCGCCGTCGCCAAGCGTCTGCTCGGCTACTTTCAGGGTCGCACCGGGGACCGGGAGGCCGCCGACCAGGACCTGCTCCGCGAGCTGGTTCCCGAGTCCCGCCGCCGCGCCTACGACGTTCGGCGGGTGATCGAGACGCTCTTCGACACCGGATCTGCGACCGAGCTTCGCCGTGGCTTCGGCGCCGGAATGATCACCGCCTTCGCCCGACTCGAAGGTCGGCCGGTCGGCGTGGTCGCGAACGATCCCGAACACCTCGCCGGGGCGATCACCTCCCCTGGAGCGGACAAGGCCGCCCGCTTCATGGGGCTCTGCGAGGCCTTCGGCATCCCGCTGATCTCGCTGGTCGACACCCCGGGGATGATGGTGGGCCCCGCGGCAGAGGAGACGGCGCTGGTCCGCCACAGCTCGCGCCTGTTCGCGATCGGCCCCAACCTCACCGTCCCCTATCTGGTGGTCGTCCTGGGGCGCGCCTACGGCCTCGGCGCGCAGGCGATGGCGGCGGGAGGCTTCTGGGAGCCCCAGCTCGCGGTCGCATGGCCCACCGGTGAGCTGGGCCCGATGGGGATCGAGGGCGCGGTCCGGCTCGGCGCCCGTGCAGAGCTCGACGTGATCGCCGACGCCGACGTGCGCGAGCGGCGGGTGCAGGAGCTGGTCGCCGACCTGCGCGAGCGTTTCCGCGCGGTCAACGTCGCTACTTACTTCGAGCTCGACGACGTGATCGATCCGGCACAGACGCGGTCCATCCTCTGCGCTTCCCTGGCGACCGCCGAGGGCACCCGGTCCCCGACCGAGGCCGCCTGGGTCGACGTTTGGTGAAGCCTGGCGCGCCCGCGCGAGGTCGCCCTCGCGCCGACCACCCGGACGGGCGCGGGCTACACTCCCCCGCCCCGATGACCCAGCCCGAGACTCCCCCCGCTCCCTTCGAACAGGCCTTCTTCCCGAGCGGCCCGCTGACGATCGCCTTCGAAAGCGCCGAGGTCAGCTATAGCGAGCTGCCGGTCGACCTCTACAACAGCGGCGTCAACCAGATCCTCTCGGTCGCCGCCGTCCGCGGGCACCGACTACTCCACTTCTCGATGGCCGATCTCCGCGAGCAGGAGGGCACCTACGTAGCCGACGTCTCGGTGCTCGAGCTGAACACCGGTTGGGACGAGAACGATCCGCTCCATGCCCACCGGCACCTGCGAGTCAGCGGCAGGGAGACGGTCGAGCTGGAGGAGGTCCAGCTCTTCCTCGTCCGCGCCGACGACGTTCGCAATGAGGAAACCGAGAACATCGAGATCCTCCAGTGGGCGGCAAGCCGGAGAAAGATGCTCGAGAGCGCGGAAGCGACGCTTGCGACCACCGACAAATACGGGCCGATCGAGCGCGTCCCCCAGCTCCCCCACCCCGTCACCTTTACCGCATCCTCGGTTCCTGAAGCACTCGCCGCGATCGACGAGCTGCCGCGTAACGACCTGCAGTTCGTGCTCAAGGACCGCTACGGCTTCGGCTGTGGCGAGCAGGTCCATCGGCTCGACTTCGACGATCCCGAGCTTGAAAAGCGCCTGGCTGAATACCTCGAGGACTACGACCACCTGCTGATTCAGGAGTTCTGCGCCGAGGTGCTCGCGGGCGACCTGGTCGTCACCTTCTTCGACGACGAGCTGATCGGCGTGCTGAAACGGATCCCGTCCAAGGGCGAGTGGAAGACCAACGCCAGCAAGGGCGCGGAGGAGATCGGCTACAACCTCACGCCCGAACAGGAGTCGATCGCTCGGGCGCTCAAGCGCAGCTACCCCGAGTGCAGGCTGGCCTCGATCGACTTGATGGAGTCGGGCCGGATCATCGAGATCAATGCCTTCCCCGGGGCCGAGGGCCTGCTGCGCAACTACGGGATCGCGCTCGGGGAGATCGTCATGGATCGGCTCGAGGAGGAGCTGCTCGGCACCGGGGTCGAGGAGTCCGCCCCGGCGGCGCTGAGCTGGGAGGGCGGGGTCGATCGCTTTCCCACCGGCACCCAGTGGCCGGAGATCGAGCAGCTCTACGAGGGCTTCCGCGGCGAGCAGGAGGTCTATGACGTCTTCAGCGGCGACAGCTACCGGCTCGACGTGCGCGAGCAGGTCGAGTTCGACGCCCGCAGCCCCGAGTACATCCTCTCCGTCCCCCACGCCGGGCTGTTCGTCCCCGAAATCTTCCGCGACCGCTTCCACCTCAACGAGGACGCGCTGGTGGAGATCGACCTCTACAGCGACCTCTGTTACGAGATGGCCGAGGGCATGCACGTCCGCTCGGAGCTGGCGCCGTTCTTCTGTGACATGAACCGGACCCGCGATGGCGCCGACGACGGCTCCCTCCCCCGCCACCTCACCAATCCCGCCCACGAGTACTACACCGTCGCCGACCGGCTGATGCTTCAGGAGCCCTACTCCCGCGAGGATGAGGAGCGGGTGCTCGCCTACTGGGACCTCTATCACGGCATGCTGAACGCCCTGATCGATCGAATGAAGCGCGAGCGTGGGTACGCGCTGATGTTCGACTGTCACTCGATGACCGCCACCGGCCTCGGGCGGGTCGCCGACGAGGGCCGCAATCGAGCGAGCTTCGTCGCCGGTACCCTCGAAGGCGCCTCCGCCGACAGCTCGATCATCGACTCGTTCTTGAGCACCCTGCGGAAGGAGGGCAGCGGCTACGGGCTCGGGTTGACCATCGCCCGCGACGTCCCCTATTCCGGCGGCTTCATCACTCGCGTCCACCACAACCCCCAAGAGCACGTCCACGTGATCCAGCTCGAGGTGGCGATGGACACCTACATGTACGAGGCGGTCGCCAACGCCCCCAAGCGCTACGCGATCAAGCGGCCGCGGCTGAAGATCGTCCGCCAGGCGGT
>JBPCOO010000001.1:0-7271 GCA_051000155.1 Solirubrobacterales bacterium
CAGGGTCACCGGAGGGTCGTGGGAGGGATCGCCGGTGTCGGCGTGGAGGCTGCGTCCGATCGCGACCGCGACATCGGCGCCGACGAAGTCCAGGAGCTTGAGCGGACCCAGCGGGTGCCCGGCGCCCATCGACATGCAGCCATCGACCGCCTCGGCTTTCATCCCGGTCCGCTCGCGCAGGCGGACCGCGTCGAACAGGTAGGGAAAGAGCAGCCGGTTGACGACGAAGCCCGCCTGGTCGGGCACCTCGATTGCGGTCTTCCCGAGCGCCTCGCAGAAGGCGCGGGCGCGGTCGGCGGTGCCCGGCCTCAGCTCCGCCGGCAAGCAGACCTCGATCAAGTCCATCTTGGTCACCGGGTTGAAGACGTGGAGGCCGAAGAAGCGCTCGGGGCAGCGGGCCTTGGCCGCGAGCTCGCCGATTCCGAGCGAGGAGGTGGTGGTAGCGAGGTCGGCGTCCGGGCAAGCCCTGGCGAGACGCCGCAACAGCTTCGCCTTGGCGTCGAAGTCCTCGGCGATCGCCTCGACCACGAGCTCCGCCTTGCCGATCTCGTCGAGGTCGGTGGTCACGGTGATCTCGTCGAGGCCGGCTCCCTCCGCACGCTCGCACGTCGACTCGAGCTCGCCTCGGGCGCGCTCCGCCGATTGCCCGCTCCGCGCCAGCACCCAGACGTCGGCGCGCCCGCTGGCCGCGGCCGCGACGCCGAGTCCGATCGCACCGCAGCCGGCGACGGCGACCCTCGAGTATCCATTCGGCTCGGGCACGACCGGGTTGCTAGCACGAGTCCCGCTCCGGGCGTCAGCCGCCGCCCCGGTCGAGATCGCGGGAGATGCGCTCGCGGTGGCGCTCGAGCAGATCCCGGGTGGTCCGAAGGAATCGGTGGACCGTCTCCTTCTCCTCATCGCTGAGCGTCTCCAGCGCGACCGCTCCTTCGGCGGCGAGAGGCCCCCAGATCCGCTCGCAGGCCTGCTCACCCGTCGTCGTGATCCTGACCAGCACCCGACGGCGATCGTCGGGATCGGAGAAGCGCTCGACCAGCTCCACCCGCTCCAGATGGTCGAGGATGGCGGTAACGGACCCCGAGCTGAGGCCGCTCAGGCGCGCGACCGAGCCGGCCGGTAGCGGACCGGATCGCTCGATGATGTCCAGGCAGCGCCCGGCGCTGCGGTTTACCCCGAGGAGTTGGGTCGCCGTCTCGTCGAAGATCTCGTTCGCCGTCATCACCTGGCGCAGGGCAAAGCTGAGGTCGCGCGGTTGCCCCTGGCCCTCTCCCTCTGACTCTGACGGTGGAAAGTCTCTCGACATCCAAAACTTTCGGTAGCTAAGATGCTCGCGTCCCGAACGACTCTAGCGCGAGCGTCGCCCTGAGCGCAAGTCGCACCGCTCAAGAACGGAGCCACCCATGGTCGACCGCATCCTCTCACCGAGCTCCCTGAAGAAGATCCGCTGGTTCTTCCTGGCGGCCTGGCTGGTCGCGGTGATGGCGATGGGGGCGGGCGGCATCCCCGATAAGTTCGACGATGCCCAGGAGAACGAGTCGACCTCGTTTCTGCCGGGCGACGCGGAATCGACCGCGGCGCTGGAGCTGTCCGAGGAGATCCAAGGAGACGAGCTGGCGCCGATCGTGATCGTCTACCAGCGCGAGGGTGGGCTCACGGCTGCCGACCGCGAGGCGATTGCCGCCGATCGCGAGGAGCTGAACACGGACCGGGCCGAGCAGGTCAGCCCTTATGTCGAGCCGGTCGTCTCTCCGGGGGGAGACGCGGCGATCCTCCGTGCGGAGGTCGCCGCTGACGGCGAGTCCGACACCCTTCTGGATCCGGTCGACCGTGCCCGCGAGGTCGTCAACGACGACGGCGGACTCGAGGTTGCGGTGACCGGGGGCGCCGGCTTCGCCGCCGATGCGATCAGCGTGTTCGAGTCGATCGACGGGACGCTGTTGGTGGCCACGGCAACGATCGTCTTCCTGCTGCTGCTGGCGGTGTACCGCAGCCCGATCTTCTGGATCCTGCCGCTGCTCGCTGTCGGCTTCGCAGAGATCAGCGCCCGCTCGGCAGGGTACGGTCTCTCCGAGCTGGGGGTGACGATCAACGGTCAGTCGGCCGGGATTCTGCCGGTGCTGGTGTTCGGGGCGGGCACCGACTACGCCCTGCTGCTGGTCGCGCGCTACCGAGAGGAGCTGCGCCGCCACGAGAACAAGCACGAGGCGATGTCGATCGCGTTGCGCCGCGCGGGCCCAGCGATCCTCGCCTCGGGCGGGACGGTAGTCGCGGCGCTGCTGTGCCTATCGATCGCCGATGTCGAGGGCACCGCCGGACTCGGCCCGATCGGCGCGATGGGTATCGCGGTCGCGATGCTGGCGATGCTGACCGCGCTGCCGGCGCTCCTGCTCGCCACCGGCCGATGGGTCTTCTGGCCGCTGGTCCCGCATGTCGGTGACGATGCGGCCGACGAAACCCACGGGATCTGGCGGCGGATCGGCGAGGTGATCGATCGCCGCCCGCGAAAGATCTGGATCGGCTCGCTGGTGCTCCTGGGAGTGATGTCGCTCGGCTGGACCCAGCTCGACACCGGCCTCACTCAGGGGAATCAGTTCCGCGACGACGTCGAATCCGTCCAGGGCCAGGAGATCCTCGAGCGCTCCTTCCCGGGGGGAGCCTCAGCGCCGACCGAGGTCGTCGTTCCCGACCAAGGGGACGTCCAACCCGTGCTCTCAGCGCTGCGGACCGCTCCCGGCGTAGCCGATGCAATGCCGATCGCCGAGGCTCCGGAGGGGGCCCTGATCGCGGCCACCTTGGAGATCGATCCCTACAGCACCGACGCGTTCGACCTGGTCGAGCCGATTCGGGGGGCGGTCACCGACGCGGGCGGCGAAGAGGTCCTGGTCGGAGGCGCGACCGCGGTCGAGTTCGACCTGCGTCAGGCGGCTGAGCGCGACACCCTCGTGATCCCGCCGATCGCGCTTGCGGTGGTGCTCCTGATCTTGGTCGTCCTGCTCCGGGCACTGGTGGCTCCGCTGCTTCTGATCGGGACCGTGATCGTCTCCTTCGTCGCCGCGCTCGGGGTCGGCTACGTCGTCTTCGATGTCATCTTCGGCTTCCCCGGAAGCGATCCGTCGCTGCCGCTGTTCGCCTTCATCTTCCTGGTCGCGCTCGGGGTCGACTACAACATCTTCTTGATGGCTCGGGCGCGGGAGGAGACGCTCGAGCATGGGAACGAGCAGGGAATGCTGCGGGCGCTGGCGGTGACCGGCGGGGTGATCACCTCGGCAGGATTGGTGCTGGCGGGGACCTTCTCCACCCTCGCGGTGCTGCCTCTGATCTTCCTCACCGAGCTCGGTTTCGTGGTCGCCTTCGGGGTGCTGCTGGACACCTTCATCGTCCGCTCGATCCTGGTGCCGGCAGCGGTGTTGGACATCGGCAGGAAGACCTGGTGGCCCTCGGCGCTTTCTCGACGCGCCTGAGGGCACCCGGGCACCCTCAGCCACGCCGAGAGAAGCGCCGAGCTGGGGGTGCCGCTACGCCGACGACGCTTGCTCCGCGTGCTCCAGGCTCTCAGCGAGGTGGGTAGCAACGAGGGTCTCGAGTCGTCTGCTCGGAATTCGATCCACCCAGTCCTGCATACGGCCGTGATCGAACTCCGAGGGCAAGCTGAGCTCGGGGAAGTGTGCCCGGCTGCCGGCCGCGGCACGCACGTAGGCCGTATCGAACAGGGCCTTCTCCGGCTCCGCCATGTACCCGTCTTCGGCTGAACCCCCGAATCCGCCGAAGACCTCCGGCGCAAGCTGGTGGATCTCATAGACGCCCACCGTCGTCGGGACCACCTGCGCTCGTCGCAGGGAGGCCACCGTGATGCGTCGGGGGATCTGCTCGATCATCTCGTGGCGGCGTAGCGCGGAGGCAAAGGAGACGTAGGCGGGCAGCGGAAGAAGTAGCGCAGGTTCGCGCCGCCAACTTCGGCATGGACTTGGAGTACAGTTTTAGGCCGTCGCGTGTCCTAAACCTGCGTTCTTAAGTCGATTGGCTGGTCGGGCCCTCATGGAGGCCAGTATCGTGAGCGGAGCACCCGGTTAGCGCAACGAAAGGCTTTGGATCCAAGATGAGTAAGGGAACCTTCGGCGGCCGCGAGGTCGTTATCGTCGATGCAGTCCGTACCCCGGTCGGACGCGGCCATGAGGAGAAGGGCTACTACAAGGACACCCACCCCTCGACCCTGCTGGCCAAGGTGCTGGGCGAGACGATCGAGCGCTCGGGGATCGACGCCTCCGAGGTTGGTGACGTCATCGGCGGCTGCGTCCAGCAGTTCGGCGAGCAGGGGATGAACATCACCCGCAACGCCTGGCTCGAGGCCGGCCTGCCGATCGAGACCCCCGCGACCACCGTCGACCGTCAGTGCGGCTCCGCCCAGCAGGGGATCAACTTCGCCGCGGCGCTGGTCGCCTCCGGCGTCCACGACGTCGCCATCGGTTGCGGGGTCGAGCACATGGGCCACATCTCCTTCGCCGACGGCTTTGAGGTGATGAAGGAGCACGGGATGGCCTTCAGCGGCCCGCTCGCCGACCGCTACAACCTCGTCCCCCAGGGGATCAGCGCCGAGATGATCGCCGACCAGTGGGAGATCCCCCGCTCCGAGCTGGACGAGCTCGGCGTCCGCTCCCATGAGCGCGCCCAGCGTGCCACCGAGGAGGGTCGGTTCGAGCGCGAGATCCTTCCCTTCCAGGTGAACGGCCAGACGGTCGTCACCGACCAGGGGATCCGTCCGGGAACCACGATCGAGAAGCTCTCCGAGCTCAAGCCCGCGTTCAAGGAGGACGGCAAGATCACCGCCGGCAACTCCTCGCAGATCTCCGACGGCGCCGCCGCGGTGCTGCTGATGACCGCCGAGAAGGCGAAGGAGCTGGGGGTGACCCCCAGGGCGAAGATCGTCGATCAGACCACCGTCGGGGTCGATCCGGTGATCATGCTCACCGGTCCGATCCCGGCGACCGAGAAGATCCTCTCGCGCAACTCGATGAAGATCTCAGACATCGACCTGTTCGAGGTCAACGAGGCCTTCGCCTCGGTGCTGGCCGCCTGGTACCGCGAGCACGAGCCAGACATGGACCGGGTCAACGTCAACGGCGGCGCGATCGCCCTCGGTCACCCGCTCGGCTCCACCGGCGCCCGGCTGATGACCACCTTGCTGCACGAGATGGAGCGCGACGACAAGCAGACCGGCTTGGTGACGATGTGCTGCGGCGGGGGGCTGGGCACGGGGACGCTGATCGAGCGCGTCTGAGGGATCAGGCACGCGGGAGGCTTTGTCCTCGTCGGCTCATGTGCTGGCGCACACTTCACCTCCTGCGTCCGCGCCTCCCACGCCCCTGATCCCCTCAGCGAGCTGACGGACTGCGAGGGCGCCTGGACCTCGTTCGGTTTCCGCTAAAGGTCTGGCCCGCGCTGTCCGACACTGATATTGACCGCCGCCGTCGAAGTCCCGGAGGAATCATGCAGCCCTTTGTTCCGCGAGCCACCAATCTGCTCATCTCCCTCTGCTTGATTGCGCTTGCCGCTGGCGCGCTCGCTACCCAAGCTGACGCCAAGAAGGTCGTCGGTGGCCCCAAAGCCGACAAGCTCAAGGGAACGAACAAGTCGGACACGCTGATCGGCAAAGCCGGCGCCGACAAGCTCGTCGGCAAGGGCCGCGCCGACAAGCTCAAGGGCGGCAGCGGCAAGGACAAGCTCAAGGGCGGCTCCGGTAAAGACAAGCTCAAGGGCGGCTCCGGTAAAGACAAGCTGGTTGGCGGAGGCGGGGCCGATCTGCTTGCGGGGGGCTCGGGCAATGACACCTTGAACGCCCGTGACGGTGCCGTCGACAAGCGGATCAATGGAGGTCCCGGCAAGGATCGCTGCATCATCGATCCGGAGGAAGTCGACCGGGTCCGCGGCTGCGAGACGATCGTCGGGGCGGACGACCAGGGGTCCGGCACGGGCGGCGGCGGTGGAGGTGCCCCGACTCCGGGCACGCCTGGAGTCCCAACCGACCCGACGCCCGGGAGCCCCGGGCAAACGACGCTGACAATCACCTCGGTGATCGGTGATCAGTGCGCCTCGCCGCTACCTACCTGCCCGTTCGAGATCGCCGGCCAGGGCGCGGCGGCGGCGACCGGCACCGTCGATGGTGGCGATGGCGTCAGCCTGGCGGTCGGCGCGGTGGTGTCCCCCAGCAGCGACGGCTCCTGGTCAGCCACCGGCCTCTACGGGTGCACCGAGGACGGCTTTCTCCGCGTGACCATCGGCGAGCAGTTCGCTGACGCACCGATCACCTGCGACTCGCTGCTCGGCGGGGACGCCGGCAACGGTCCGCTGACTATCACCAGCTCGAGCGCCGACTGCGTCCCGATCCCGATCACCGCAACTTGCACCTACTCGCTGGAGGGAACGGGTGCCGATGCGCCGGTCGGTGTGCTGACGGGCTCCGGAGGTCTGCTCGTCTCGGTCGGCACGGCCACCGCGACCGGCTCGGATTGGACCGCCTCCGGGAGTGGACTCTGCACCGGTGACGGGACGCTAACGGTGACGATCGGCGGCGAGTCGGTCTCGCTCCCCGTCGACTGCCCAGTCTGAGGTGCCGGCTACCCCGGCGTCCTCTTATCGCTCGAAGCTCGCGACCAGCTCGCGCAGCGATCTGAGGTCGCGCATCGGCGGGCCGTGGCCGGCGCAGATCAAGCTCGGCTCCAGCTCCAAGAGCTTGCGGATCGAGCGGCGGTTCTCCGCGGGGTCTTGGTTGAAGGCATCCGGTGGCTCGTGGGCGCCGGGAATCGTGGTGAGCAGGCTCATGGTGTTGATCACGTCGCCGCAGATCGCCACCCGGTCGGAGTCCCGGAAGTAGATGACCTCGTCGACCGAGTGGCCAGGGGCGTGGACTACGCGGAAGCCGGCCACCTCATCGCCCTCTTGCAACAGGCGGGCGACCTCGTGCGGCGGGCCCTCCCAGAGCTTGCTGACGATGCCCGAGAGCGGATGGTCGGCGGCCTCCTCCATCACCGGGGCTCGGCCTTCCATCTTCTCGACGCCGTCCGCGTGGCAGGCGAGAGGAACGCCGCGAGCCTCACAGACGGCCTTGGCGGCGCCCTGGTGGTCGGGGTGGACGTGGGTAAGCGCCACGAGCGAGAGCGGCCGGTCGGAGATCTCGCTGAGGATTCGCCCCTTCGACTGCTTGGTCCGGGCATCGATGAGGACGTCCTCGACCAAGTATGCGTTGATCGAACCACGGAAGCCGCCGAGGCCGCCGA
>JBPCOO010000003.1:0-9839 GCA_051000155.1 Solirubrobacterales bacterium
ACCATCCCCTCGAAGAAGTCGGAAGTCTTCAGCACCGCTGATGACAACCAGAACCAGGTCGAGGTGCACGTGCTCCAGGGCGAGCGCGAGATGGCCCAGGGCAACAAGTCGCTCGGCAAGTTCCAGCTCACCGGGATTCCGCCCGCACCGCGCGGGATGCCGCAGATCGAGGTCACCTTCGACATCGACGCCAACGGCATCCTCAACGTCAGCGCCAAGGATCTCGGCACCGCCAAGGAGCAGAAGATCGAGATCAAGGGCGGCTCCGGACTCGACGACTCCGAGATCGAGAAGATGGTCGGCGACGCCGAGACTCACGCCGAGGAGGACCGCAAGGCCAAGGAGCTGGCCGAGGCCCGCAACGTCGGCGAGCAGACCGCCTACCAGTCCGAGGAGCAGCTCGAGGAGCTGGGCGACCAGGTCGACGACGCCTCCAAGGGGCAGATCACGGCCGCGATCGCCGAGCTCAAGGGCGTGTTGGAGTCCGACGATGCCTCCGAGATCAAGGCGAAGACGACCGCGGTCGAGACCGCCTTCCACGCGGTCAGCGAGCAGATCTACGCCGCCTCCCAGCAGCAGGCTGAGCAAGCCGCAACTGGCGATGGCGCCTCCAGCGAGGGGGCTCCGAACGGCGCCTCCGCCGAGGAGGACGTGGTCGACGCCGAGGTCGTCGAGGACGAGGCGTAGGCCTCCGGTCCTCGAATAGACGAAGACGATCGCGATGAGCGAGCAGCAAGGACAACGAGTGGAGCAGCCGCTCGAGCAGGGCCCGGTGGAGGACGCCGGGCCCCGCTCGGAGGTCGACGAGGAGGCCGTGGTGGTCGATGCGACGGTGGTCGAGGAGGACACCTACGGAGATCCCGTTTCGGCACCGCAGACCAAATCATCCGCGGACGGCGCACCGGAACCCGCGGAGGACACCAGCGCGGACGACGCTGAGGGCGATCGGGAGCCGGACGCCGCGGTCGAGCAAGACGACGGTCCAGAGCCCGAGGAGACCTCGCTGGAGCGAGCCGAACGCGAGCGCGGCGAGTACCTCGAGCTGGCCCAGCGCTCCCGGGCGGAGTTCGAGAACTTTCGCAAGCGTGCAGCCGCGCAGGCGGCCGCGGCGGAGATCCGCGGCAAGGCCGAGCTGGCCCGGCGGATGGTGCCGGCGCTCGACAACCTCGAACGGGCCTTGGCGGCGGCGGGAGTCGATCCCGACGGGGAGTCCGGCGACGGCGACGACGCGGTCGATGCGCTCGCGGGTGGGGTGAATCTCGTCCTGCGCGAGCTACGCGACGGGCTCCGGCTCGCCGGGGTGGAGAGCTTCAATCCGATCGGGGAGCGATTCGATCCCAACCTGCACGAGGCGCTTGCGACCGGTGAGGCCGAGGGCGCCGAGAGCGGCTCGGTGATCGAGACGATGGAGAAGGGCTACCGGATCGGTGATCAAGTGCTGCGCCCAGCCCGCGTCGTGGTCGCGGGGTGAGCGGCGATGGCGCGTGACCTCTACGACGTCCTCAACGTCGGCAACAAGGCCTCCGATGAGGAAATCAAGCGTGCCTATCGCAAGCTTGCCCGCGAGTACCACCCCGACCGCAATCCCGACGACTCAGGGGCCGAGGAGCGGTTCAAGGAGATCCAGGGCGCATACGACACGCTCAAGGATCCCGACAAGCGCCGCCAATACGATGCCGGCGGCGGGCCGCTCGGGGGCTTCGGTCGCGGCGGCGGCCCAGGTGGACCTGGCGGTTTCGGCGTCGGCGACCTCGGCGACATCTTCTCCTCGATCTTCAACCGCGGCGGTGGGGGCAACCAACCGCGCCGGGGTTCTGATCTCGAGACCGAGGTACGGCTGAGCTTCGAGCAGGCCGTAGAGGGCGCCCAGATCCTGGTCACGGTGCCCAAGCAGGCTCGCTGTCAGACCTGCGACGGCAAGGGGGCGGCGCCCGACGGCGAGGTCCGGACCTGCGATCGCTGCGGCGGCCGCGGAGTCGACGCCGAGAGCCAAGGGTTGTTCTCGATCTCCCAGCCGTGTCCCAAGTGCGGCGGTCGCGGTGAGATCATCTCCAAGCCGTGTCCCTCCTGCGCCGGCAGCGGCCTCACCCACCAACGCAAGCGCTACCGGGTGAACGTCCCCGCGGGGGTCAAGGACGGGACCCGGATCAGGCTCGCCGGCAAGGGCGAGGACGGCCCGCTCGGCGGCCCCAGCGGCGACCTCTTCGTCCGCGCCCAGGTGGCTCCATCCCCCGTCTTCGACCGGCGCGAGGACGGCAGCCTCCAGGTAGAGGTGCCGATCACGGTCACCGAGGCTCTCCTCGGCGCCGATGTCGAGGTACCAACCCTGACGGGCACCAAGCGCATCCGGATCCCCGCCGGAACCCAGCACGGCGCGATCCAACGGCTTCGCGGCGAGGGCCCGCCGAAGCCGAACTCGAGCCAACGCGGGGACATCCGCTACCGGCTGGGGATCGAGATTCCCACCGAGCTGACCGCCGAGCAACGACGAGCGGTCGAGGGGCTGGAGGGGGCGTTCGACGGCGTCGACCCGCGGGCGTCGTTGCTCCGCGAGGCGCGCCTTCGCGGCGAGCGGGCTCAGAGCGCCGAGGGCGCGGCGTCCGACGGAACCGAGAAGGTTGGTGTCTGATGGCAGCCGCGGGCGAGCGAGGGGCAACCGGGCCGAGGCGACCGGAGCTGGACCGCGAGCGCGGCGTGTTCATGATCTCGGTCGCCGCCGAGCTGGCCGAGATGCACCCCCAGACCCTGCGGATGTATGAGGCCAAGGGCCTGATCAATCCAAAGCGCTCACCCAAGAACACCCGCCTCTACTCCCAGACCGACGTCGATCGCCTCCGCCGAATCCAGGAGATGACCGCCGACCAGGGCCTCAACCTCGCCGGGGTGGAGACGGTGCTGGAGCTGGAGAGTCGACTCGAGACTATGCAGAAGGAGCTTCGCCGGATGCGGCGCCGCGCCGCCGAGATGGAACAGCAGGTCAACGAGGAGGTCGAGCGGGTGCGACGCTCCCTCCGTGGCGAGATGGTCCCCTACGGCGCCTACGAGTCGAAGGAGACCGCGGTCGCCCGGCTGCGAGTGCGCTCGGTCCGGCGCGAGGGTCGGTAGCAGCGGAGGCCGGCTGGGCACCGGTTCGCGGGGCGTCCTAACCGGTACGCTCGGAGGCGATGAATGAGCCCGTCGCCAAGCCCGAACCGCTGGCCCAGGCGGCGGCGATCGTCGTCGGCGCGGTTCGGGTCGGGCTCGGGGCGGGGATCCTCGCCTTCACCCGGCCGGCGCTCGGCAAGCTCGGATTCGAGCGACCCGACGGGGCCACCGTCGCGCTCGCGCGCCTCGCCGGCATGCGCGACGTCGCGCTCGGCGCCCACGCGCTCGCGGTTACCGGTGACCGTGAGCGGTTGGGGGAGGCGAACCTGCTCGACATCCTCGTCGACGCCGGCGACGCCGTCTCCTTCGGAGCTGCGCTCGTCTCCCGCGACGGGATCGACAAGACCGCTGCCAAGAACGTCCCGGTCGGGGCGGCGGCCGCAATTGCCGGAGCCTGGATCCTCAGTCGGCTGTAGGGCGGGTCTCGGTCTCAGGCTCGCCCTCGGAATCGGTGTCGCTCTCGCCGCCAACCGAGGTGATCGCCGCGAGGATGTCTCCCGCTAGCTGGGCCCCATCGTGGTTGCGTTCGGGGGTGGCGACGATCTCGAAGGTGTAGAGGCCATCGGCGCCGATCTCTTCCAGCTCGACCCGGGGTGGCCGCGCCAACGGCACCGAGATCCTCGCCTCCAGGATCTCCTGCAGCTCGGCCGGGGTGACGTCGGAATGGAAGTTGGCGGTCAGCTCCACCGCCTCAGCCTCGTGCTGGGGCATCACCGCGATCATCATCAGGGTGCTGTTGGGGATCAGGATGCGGTCACCGCCGGTGACCAGAACGGTGTAGAAGAGACCGAGCGAGGCGACGGTGCCCTCGATGTCGATCCCCGATCCCTGGACCGCCACCCGGTCGCCAACCCGGAAGGGGCGGGCGCTCAGCAGCACCGCGCCGGCGATCACGTTGCCTAGCGTCTGCTGGGCGGCGAGGCCAATGATTACCGCGGTGAAGGCGCCGCCGACGGCGAGCGTCTCGGGGTCCACCCCGGCGATCGCCAGGGAGACGAAGGTGACGACGACGATCGTCATCAAGCGGATGAAGAAGCCGAGCGAGCCCGCCGTCGCCGGCTCCATCCGACGGAGCAGGGCCGGAGCGATGCCCTTGGCGACGGTCCGTGCCAGGCCCCAGCCGATCGCGACCAGCAGCACCGCGGTGACGTAGCGGATCGGCTTGCCGACGCCGGGAAAGAGCTCATTGCGGAAGCCGAAGGCGACCAGCACCCCGATCCCCAGCAGGACCAGCAGGAAGGCCTCCCGCAAGGCCTTCCGCGACTCGGCCTTGGAGACCTCCCCCCCGAGACCGACCTCCTGCCAGCGCTCGGTCCGGGTGTCGAAGGCCCCAGCGGTGGCGTCCCGCAAGGCCGAAGGCCGCAGCCGCGCTCGCTCCTTCGCAACCGGGGTGACCGGATCACGGTCGGCCGGCCGCTCCTCTGGATTTCGGTTGTCGTCGGGAGAGGTCATCGTCAACCTATCTTCTAGCTGATCGAGTCGGGCGGACCGGGGCTTGCAGCGCTGCCCAGGAGGCTTCGAACCCTACGCGGGTCTAAAGCGGGTCGTTGTGGCGCAGACCGGGGAACCGGGTAAATCCTCGGTCATGGCTTGCAAGCTCGGCACCGTGCTCGATCGCGATCGCGGCGAGATGGACGTCTGGGATCTGATTCCCGGCCGCCCCGGTCACCCGGCAAAGCTCGTCGAAGATCCGCGGATAGCTTCGGCCGGCTTCCGCCGGCAACGCGACCGGCGATGAACGCACCGCGGCGACGAACTCAAGAGCTGCCTCGACCGTACTCGGTGCCGCGAAGATGCGGGGATGGGTTACGACGCGGACGAAGCCGGTGAGCGCGGCGCTGCAGAGGCCCACCGGGGACGGCCCTCCAAGCTCAGAGTCGAGCCACGCACGGGCCGCCCTGTGCTCGCCGGTGTCGGACCGGAACGCATAGACGAACAGGTTGACGTCGGGCAGAACCACCTCTCAGTCGAGGCCGTCCATGCGGTCCCTGAGAGCCCGGCCGGAGGAAATCTCCACGCCGTCGAGGACACCGCCCGCCCCGTCGGCCGGGAGCGGCGCGCTCGGCGCAGCCTGCCGCGGCCTGGCCAGCTCGCCCCTGAGCGCTCCCTCGATCAGGTCGGTGAGCGTGCGACCCTCCTCCGTAGCACGAGCCTTCGCCATCCGGGCTAGCTCGTCGTCGAGGTTGAGGGTCGTCCGCATACAGAGAAGCATACCGATAGCGGCAGATTTACGCCTACCAAAAGTATCCCGCCGCTCCTTGGTACGTCGCCAATCAACCATGTCTGAGTCATCCCCACTTAGATTTCCCTTTACAAACACGCTCAGGTCGACTAGGCTGGGCGCATGCAACCAGATCGCTTCACCATCAAGACGCAAGAGGCCATTGCCGCTTCGCAGCGGCTGGCGGCCGAAAACCGCAACTCAGAGCTCTCCCCCACGCACCTGCTCCAGGCGCTGCTCTCCCAAGAAGAGGGGCTCGTCCCGCGCATCCTCCAGAAGCTCTCCGCCGACGCCAATGCCATCGGCGCCCGCGTCGATGGACTGGTCTCGGATCTGGCGACGATCTCCGGCTCCGAGCCGATCGAGGCTCGACCCTCAGCCGCCTTTCTGCGGGTGCTGCAGCAGGCCGAGAAGGAGATGACCGCCTATGCGGATGAGTACCTCTCCGTTCACCACCTGCTGCTCGCCCTGATCGACGAGGACGAGCGGATCGCCGACGTGCTTCCCGACCGGGACTCTCTGGTCAAGGCGATCGCCGAGGTTCAGGGTCCCCACCGCATCACCTCCCAGAATCCAGAGGAGACGATGGAGGCGCTGGAGAAGTTCGGCCAGGACCTCACCGCCGACGCCGAGGCGGGCAAGCTCGACCCGGTGATCGGTCGCGACGAGGAAATCCGCCGGGTGATCCAGGTGCTCAGCCGCCGGACCAAGAACAACCCGGTCCTGATCGGCGAGCCAGGGGTCGGCAAGACGGCGATCGTCGAGGGCCTCGCCCAGCGGATCGTCGACGGTGACGTTCCCGAGTCGCTGCGCGGCCGCAAGGTGTGGGCGCTCGACGTCGGCTCCCTGCTCGCCGGAGCCAAGTACCGCGGCGAGTTCGAGGAGCGGCTCAAGGCCGTCCTCGCCGAGATCAAGGATCAGGAGGGTCGGGTCGTCCTGTTCATCGACGAGCTGCACACGATCGTCGGTGCCGGCGCCTCCGAGGGCGCAGTCGACGCCGCCAACCTGCTGAAGCCGATGCTGGCCCGCGGCGAGCTACGGGCGCTCGGTGCGACCACGCTCGACGAGTACCGCAAGCACATCGAAAAGGACGCCGCGCTCGAGCGCCGGTTCCAGCCGGTGATGGTCGGCGAGCCCAGCGAGGGCGACACGATCGCAATCCTCCGCGGACTCAAGGAGCGCTACGAGGTCCACCACGGAGTCCGCATCTCCGACCCGGCGATCGTCGCCGCAGCGACCCTGTCGGAGCGCTACATCGCCGACCGCTTCCTTCCCGACAAGGCGATCGATCTGATCGACGAGGCCGCCTCGCGGCTGAAGATGGAGATCGAGTCCTCCCCGGTGGAGATCGACGAGGTCGACCGCCGCGTCCAGCAGCTCGAGATCGAAAAGCAGGCCCTGGCGAAGGAGTCCGACGACGCCTCGAAGGCACGCCTCGATGCGCTCGAGGCCGAGCTCGCCGACCTGAACGAGTCCGGCTCGGAGATGAAGGCCCGCTGGCAGACCGAGAAGGACGCGATCGAGGCGATCAAGTCCGCCAAGGGAGAGCTCGAGGCAGCCCACCGAGAGGCCGAGCGGGCCGAGCGGAACGCGGACCTCGAGCGAGCGGCCGAGCTTCGCTACGGGACCATCCCCGAGCTGCAGAAGATGGTCGGCGAACAGGAAGCGCGTCTCGGCGAGCTTCACGCCGACGGTGGCTCGATGCTGACCGAGGAGGTCACCGAGACCGAGATCGCCGAGGTGGTCGCCAAGTGGACCGGCATTCCCGTCTCCCGCCTGATGGAGGGCGAGGTCGAGAAGCTGATCCAGATGGAGGGGCGCCTGCACGAGCGGGTGATCGGCCAAGACGAGGCGGTCGAGGCGGTCGCCAACGCGCTGCGGCGTAGCCGCGCCGGGCTCGCCGATCCCAACCGGCCGATCGGGAGCTTTCTCTTCCTCGGGCCGACCGGCGTCGGCAAGACAGAGCTGGCCCGGGCGCTGGCCGAGTTCATGTTCGACTCCGAGCAATCAATCATCCGCATCGACATGTCCGAGTACATGGAAAAGCACGCTGTGAGCCGCCTGATCGGGGCACCCCCCGGCTACGTCGGCTCCGACGAGGGCGGCCAGCTCACCGAGGCGGTCCGCCGCCGTCCCTACGCGGTCATCCTGTTGGACGAGATCGAGAAGGCCCACCCCGACGTCTTCAACACCTTGCTGCAGGTGATGGACGACGGGCGACTGACCGATGGTCAGGGCCGCACGGTCAACTTCACCAACACGGTGATGATCATGACCTCCAACGTGGGATCGTCGGAGATCGCGGCGGAGAAGATCGGCGCCAACCTGCGCGAGCAGATCGAATCGGTGCTGGCGCGGACGTTCAAGCCGGAGTTCCTCAATCGGATCGATGAGACGGTGATCTTCCATCGCCTCAGCCGGGAGAACATCTCCGACATCGTCGAGGTCCAGGTCGACCTCCTGGCAGAGCGAGTGCGCGAGCGCGGGATCGAGATCGAGCTGACCGACGAAGCAAGGACGCTGCTCGGCAACCTCGGCTACGACCCGACCTACGGTGCTCGGCCGCTCAAGCGGGTGATCCAGAGGCAGCTGGTCGATCGGCTGGCGCTGAAGCTACTGGAGGGCGAGTTCGCCGAGGGCGACGTGGTCCGGGTGGACGCGACCAACGGCGAGCTCGGGTTCGCCAACGCCGGAGTGGCCGCGGCACGCGCGGCGGCATGACGATCCGCTAGGAGCATGACCCAATAGCTGGTTACTGACCCAGGCTCCTAGCTCTTCTCCAGCTTCAGCCGTGCGACCCGCATCTCGGTGTTGCTGTTGTCGGCCTGAATACGAGGGCCGCGGTTGCTACGGCGGTGACCTTCCAGCGGAGCGCGCTACAATGACGCACATGAAGGAGGTCGGGATTAGAGAGATGCGGCAGAACCTCAGCAGGTACGCGAAACGCGCGGGCGAGGGGGAGTCGTTCGTGATCACCGATCACGGCCGCGAGCTCGCGCAGCTCGGTCCGAGCCCCGGAAGGGCGTCGGCCACCGACCGCCTCGTTGCGACCCGGGGGGCGAGACCCGGATCCGGGAACCTGCTCGAGGTCCTCGACGACCTGGCGGAGCAGATTGCGGGTCCGGATTCCGCACAGGTTCTCGACGAGCTCCGCGGCGACCGCGACTGAGGGGGCCCCGGCCAGGTGCTCGACTACCTGGACACGTCGGCGTTGATCAAGCTCGTCCGTGCCGAGCCCGAGAGCTCGGCGCTTCGCGCGGATCTGTCACCGGCATCAGAGTTGGCCAGCAGCGCACTTCTCGGGCTCGAGGCGCGGCGTGCGGCGGCGCGTTACGGCGAGCCGGCCTCCACGCGAGCCGAGGCCGCCTTGGCGGCGGTCACACTGGTCCCTATCGACACGCCGGTGCTGGACCGGGCGGCGCGGCTGACCCCGGTGCAGATGCGGTCGCTCGACGCCCTCCACCTGGCAACGGCCCTCAGCCTCGGCGATGACCTTGGCCGCCTCTACTGCTACGACGAGCGGCTGGCGGCGGCCGCCACAGCCGCGGGCGTCGACGTACGGGCGCCTCGGTAGGTCCGGGCGGTCACCAATCGCGGGTCCCTGCCGGGCGGCCCGCCTACTTTGACGACTACACATTCGCTCGCACTGGTGCGCAGAGTCACTAGGATTGGCGCATGGTCTTGGTGGGGTTTGGGGCGGCGCTTATTGCGGCATTTGCCAACAACCTCGGCTTCCTCTATCGCCACCGGGGCGCGACCTCCGCCCCGGACGTCAGCATGAAAACGCCCTGGGCAAGCGTCAAGGGGCTGTTCCGGCAGAAGTGGTGGACGATCGGCTACATCGTCGCCTTCGTCGCCTGGGGCTTCCACGTCGCCGCGCTCGCGCTGGCGCCGCTGTCGCTGGTGCAGGCGGTGCTCGCGGGCGGCTTCGTCTTCCTCGCGATCCTGGCCGATCGCTTCTTCGGCTTCACCCTGCGCAAACGTGAGTGGTTCGGGATCGCCCTGGTCGCGCTCGGGTTGCTGGTGCTGTCGCTGACCGGAGCGGCGGCGAGCGAGGGCAGTGGCTCCGACTACAGGGTCCTGGCGATGGTGGTGTTCGAGGGGGGCTTGATCGTTTTCGGCGCCTTCTGCCTGCTCTCCCACCGGATCGGGGATGGCGAAGGCAACGCCACCGCAATGCTGCTCGCCGCCGCTGCCGGCCTGATGTTCTCCGTCACCCACATCGGGATCAAGGGGATCGCGGGGTCAGTCCAACTCGGGACCGGTCCCTTCCTCGAGGTCGCCTTCGAGGACCCGCTGGCGCTGATCGCCCCGCTTGGGCTGGTGATCGTGCTGGCCGCGATCGGGGCCTTCTACGCCAGCGCCCGCTCGCTCCAACTCGGCGACGCCGTTGCGGTGATCGCCGTCACCGGAATCGCCGGCAACGCCACGGCGATTGTTGGCGGGGTGATCGTCTTTGGTGACCCGGTTGGAG
>JBPCOO010000052.1:0-3035 GCA_051000155.1 Solirubrobacterales bacterium
CCGCTGACTCTTCCACGGTGATCCAGGCTGCGAGCGCTCCCGTCCATGACCAGAGCGAGGCCGAAGGCGACTGACAGGTTGGGGTCAGCAGGGGCAACAGCCCGGGGCCTGAGCCTGCTGACCGGACCCCAATATCCACTCCACCCCGAGTGAGAGCCATGGATGGGTATCGGCCCCGACCCTAGCGACCTACCGGCGAAGGGAGCCCGGAGGGCGAGCGCAGCCGGCAGGTCGCTGGCAGATCCTCAGCCGACCAGCTCCCCCTCGTGGCTTGCCTTCCACGTGGTTGCGAACACCTCCGGTGCCAGCATCCCCAGCGCCGAGTGCGGGTGCAGGCAGTTGTAGGTCCGTCGCCAGTCGTCGGCGATCACCTTGGCCTCGAGCACGCTCGAGAAGATCTCGCAGTCGAGGACCTCATCCCGGAAGCGGGCGTTGAACGCCTCGATCCAGCCGTTCTGCCAGGGGGCGCCGGGGTCGATGTAGTTGGTCGCGACGCCATCTTGGGCGCACCAGTCCTCGACGGCCCGGGCGGTCAGCTCGGGCCCGTTTGCGCAGCGGATGTCGGCCGGGGCGCCGAGCCGGGCGACCAAGCCGGCGAGCACCTCGACGGTGGCGTCGGCGGTGAACGATCGGCCGACCTCGATCGCCAGCGCCTGGCGGGTGAACTCGTCGACGATGTTGAGAAAGCGCAGCTCGACCCCTTGATCGGTGGCGTCGTGTTGGAAGTCGAGCGCCCAGACGTGGCCGGGGTACTCCGCCTTGGTCGGGGCCTCCGCGGTCGAGCTTCCGGCCCGGCGCCGCTTTCTCGCCTTGGCCGGCACCCGCAGGCCCTCCTCGCGCCAGAGCCGCTGCACCCGCTTGCGGTTGACCTTCCAGCCGCAGGTGAGCAGATGGGCGTGGGCGCGGCGGTAGCCCCAGCGCTTGTGCCGTCCGGCGACCTTGCGCAGCTTGCGTCGCAGCGCCTCGTCGTCTGCAGCGAGCTTCGGCTCGTAGCGTTGGGTCGCTCGGGGTTGGCCGACGATCTCGCATGCCCGCCGCTCGGAGAGCTCGAGGCGGTCCTGCAAAACCAGGACCGCCTCCCGCCTCCGGCGCGGGCTCACCATTTTCCGGGCATGAAACTGGGCGGTGAGGTGCCTGATGTGTCCGGAGCGGAGCCTAGGTTCAGCCGCACCGGGCAATGGGGCAACTCGTCGGAGATAGCGTATGGGCAGGCCGTGCGTAAGGGATGAGCTACGAGCTCGGCATTTTCCTTGGCCGCCCCTGCGACTCGCCCGGGTGCGCTGCGAGCGCGAATCCGTCTATGTCGCTGTGCCTGACGCCTCCGACAGATCATCAGTCGACCGAGAGGAGTGAGCCGATGAGCAGACGCTGCATCGGAATGGACGTCCACCGCGACCAGTGCGAGATCGCGATCTGGGAAGCAGGTGAAGTGAGGAGAGCGGGCAGAATCGCCGCACGGCCCGAAGCGCTCGAGCGCTTCGCCGCAGAGGTGCTGCGACCAACCGACGAGGTCGCGCTTGAGGCAACCACCGGCTCGGGCCCGGTGGCGGAACTGATCCGCCCCCATGTCGGGCGAGTGGTGATCGCCAACACCCACCGGCTGGCGGCGATCTCGCAGTCGAAGAAGAAGACCGACCGCGAGGACGCCAAGACGCTGGCCCAACTGCTCGCGGCCGGGATGATCGAGGGCTCGTGGGTTGCGGGTGAGCAACTGCGATCGCTGCGTCGGCGGGTCGGCAGGCGTCACTCGCTGGTGGTCTCGCGGACCCGAGCCAAGAACGAGGCCCAGGCGGTGCTCGCCCGCAATCTCATCGAGCGGCCGCCGATGAGCGATCTGTTCACCGAGGCCGGCCGGCGCTGGCTGGGAGCTCTTGAGCTTCCCGACGATGAGGTCGAGACGATGTCGGCGGCACTGCGCCAGATCGACTTCTTCGGTTCCGAGATCGAGACGATCGAGGGGGAGCTGGCGCGGTTCGGATCAGGCTCGGCCGAGGTCAGGCGGCTGATGACGGTGCCGGGGGTGGCGATGATCACGGCTGTCACCTTTCTCGCCCAGGTCGGCGAGATCGGCCGCTTCCCTTCACCGCGGCGCCTGGTCGGCTACCTGGGTCTGGATCCCAAGGTGCGCCAGTCGGGCGAGGGCGCGGCGCGGATGGGCCGGATCTCGAAGGAGGGCTCGGCGCTGGTCCGCCACGTGATGGTCGAGTCGGCCACCGGGGCGATCAGGACACCGGGGCCGCTGCGTGCGTTCTATCAGCGGCTGCGGGCAAAGAAGGGTCATCAGATCGCGATCGTCGCCACCGCACGGAAGATGGTGACGATCTTCTGGCACCTGCTGAGCCGCGGTGAGGACTACCGCTACCGGCTCGAGCTGCCGACCAAGAAGAAGATCCGCAAGATGGAGCTGCGGGCCGGGGCGAAGTCGCGGCGCGGAGGGGATGGCAAGAACGTCGGCCCCAACCGCGAGCAGCGCGGGGCCACGGAGCGCGAGCGACTGGAGCGAGTCGAGGAGAACTACCGGCGGCTGGTTGCCGCGCGTCGACCGAGGAAAGGTGGAGAGCGCCACGTCGAAAGGACTTGACTTTCATCCGCCCCTCAGCCAACTCCTTCAGGGCGACGTTCTCGAGCTCCTTGTCGGCGACGATCCGCTTGAGCTGGCTGTTCTCGCGCTCGAGCTCCTTGAGGCGCTTGGCGTCTTGCGCCTTCATGCCGCCGTATTGGTTGCGCCAGCGGGCGAAGGTCTGCTCGGAGACCTCCAGGGCCCGGGCGACCTCGGCGACTGGCTTTCCTTCGGTGAGCATCACCTCGGCTTCTCGGAGCTTGCGGATGATCTGCTCGGGGGTGTGGCGCTTGGCCTTCATGCGGGTGCTTCTCCTCTGCCCATGATTGCGGGCGGTCGAAGCTCTCACAAGGGGCGGACTGAACCTAAGGGGTCATTCCAGGCCGCTTGGGCCGCGGTCCGTAGCTCGGGGGCTGATCGGAGTTGACCGCCCTGCGGATCGTGTCGCGGCTGGCGCCGGTGCGCCGCCGGATCT
>JBPCOO010000069.1:0-3636 GCA_051000155.1 Solirubrobacterales bacterium
TTCCCCAGCCGGTCCGCTGGACGCAGAGCACCCGGCCGCGCCGCTCGACGATCTCTTCGATCGCCTCGAGCTGGCCGTCACGAAAGTCTGCCTCCGGATTCGAGGTGAGCCGGCGGAGGAGGTCGAGGGCGGGAGTGGCTTCGGTCGTGGCTGAGGCGGAGGTCGGTGGCATGGGCTCCCTGACGGTAGTGGACAACGGGTCTGACCACCCGAACCCCGGGCAGCAGCGTCGTGCCTCGGGCCGGGGGCGAGGGCTTGTGGCCCCGATCGGAGGCGCGCACCAGTTGCGAAGGACGCCCGTCACCGAATCGTTGCCGATCTGACCCAGATAGTTACTCGGTGTGCGCCACCCGTACGAACTTCCTCCCTACGCTGCGACCATGGACCCGTACGTGAGACGGCAGCGCGTGATCGCCCACATCGAAGACCTGACCCGGTCACCCGCCTGGTTCTTGGAGCAGGTCGAGCAGGTGATGGAGCTTGCCGCCGCGGGACGGACCGAGGAACGGGTTGAGTTCAATGGGCGGCGCAGGGAGACGGTCGGCCAGATCGTCGAGGACTGGGAGCTGGAGAAGCTGGTGCAATTGCAGAAGGACGATGCCTTCCGGCCCCCCGAAGAACCCGAATGGGACGACCTGCATGCAAGTTGGGGGTGAGGCATGCGTGTTGATAACGTAGCGAGCGTGAAAACGCTCCAGGTCCGGAACGTGCCCGACGAGGTTCACCGCGCCCTGCGCGCTCGTGCGGCGGCGGCCGGCCTTTCCCTCTCCGACTACCTCCTGGAGGAGCTGACCCAGACCGTGGCGCGGCCGGCGATCGCCGACGTCCTCATGCGGGCGGAGTCGCGAGCCGGCGGGGCCAGTAGCGACGCCATCGTGGCTGCCGTTCGCGCCGCCCGGGACCGTGAATGATGCGTGAGGCCGATGGTGGTCGACACCTCGGTCGTCCTCGATGCGCTCGTCGGCTCTGACCCAGCCTCGCGTTCGCTGCGAAAGCGTCTCCGCGGGGCGAAGGAGCTGCATGCCCCCCACCTGATCGACGTCGAGCTGCTTCACGTGCTCCGCCGCCTCAGCACTGCTGGGGAGATCTCGGTTGATCGAGCCCAAGACGCCATTGGCGATCTGGCCGACCTCAGGCTCCAGCGTTACCCCCATCACCCCATGGCGGATCGCATCTGGGAGCTTCGTTCCCACCTAACTGCCTACGACGCCGCCTTCGTCGCGCTCGCGGAGCTTCTCGGAATGACCCTGCTGACCCGCGATGGCCCACTCGCGGCTGCTCCCGGGGTTCGCTGCGAGGTAGAGCTGATCGACAGCGACTCGGCCCATCCAGCTCGCCCCTGACGACGCGGTGAACCGTCGCATCGCCCGAGCGCGGGCCTTTGCGGTGCCGTCCGGCCTCCCTCCTACCGTGGCGAGCATGAAGATCTCCCGGAACGCGCCCTGTCCGTGTGGAAGCGGCCTCAAGCACAAGCGCTGCTGCTTGGCGGCCGAGCGCGAGGCGGCGGCGATGTCGCGTCGCGACGATGCGGTCGGCGCTCGGATCATCGAGTGGGCCGGTCAGGAGTTGCGCGAGGAGCTCGACCGCGGCATCGAAGAGATCACGGGCCCCGAGCGCCGAATGCCCGACCACGCGGAGATGGAGCTGCTGATCACATGGCTGCATCACGACAGGGCCCTCCCCAGCGGCCGCACCCCGGCGCAGCTCTACGCCGCACGTTCCGACATCGACGCCACCGAGCGCGGGATCGCCACGCGGATCGCCGACGCGCGGATCGGGATCCACCGAGTGACCGGGGTCAAGCCCGGTCGATCGCTCGAGCTGGAGGACTTGATCGAGGGATCCCGGATCGAGGTCCGCAGCGACAACGTCTCCCGCGAAGCCGCGCGCTGGGATGTGCTCTTGGCCCGGGTGATGGCTGGAGAGCCTCCCAGCCTCTGGGGGCCGGCTCGCTTCTTCTCCGCCGCCGAGGAGCCGGAGCTGCTCGAGGAGCTGGAACGCCGGACGCGGGTACGAGGCGACGATGCGAATCCTGAGGGACTGCGGTCGGCGCTGCGAGCCGACGCGTTCGAGCTGTTCCACTTCGTCGCGCCGAGCGCAAAGGCGGAGCGATCTTTCTACACGCCCGAGGGCGATCGGCTGGCCGAAGCGCGCGCGAGTTGGCCCTTGCGGGATCCCGAGGAAGCACGCGAGCGCTTGGCGACGCTCGGTGGGCTGGAGCCGGCGGAAGAGCCGCTCGAAGTCGAGATCACCGCGCCTTACGACCAGATAGTGGCCCAGCGCGGAGACCGCGAGCTGCCGCCCGGCGCGGTCGTGATCGAGGCCGGCGTCGCGGGGAACCCGGACCTGGTCAGCGTGGCTACGGTCAGGGTAGAGGGCGAGAGGCTGAGCCTCGAGACGATGTCGGAGGAGCGCCTCGCCGGAGCCATGCACACAATCGAGAGGGACTTCGGTGATCTGCTGGGCGAGGTCGAGCTCCAGGTCTCACCGATCGAGGACCGGCTGGCGGAGCTTGGGGAAGGTGACGCCCCCGACCCACCGGGGCCGGCCACCTCACTGGACGCTGCCGAGGAGGAAGAGATCCTCCGCGAGCACATGCTGGACCGCTGGCGACGGTGGACCGACGAGCCACATCCGAGGCTCGGGGGAGCGACCCCGCGAGAGGCGGTTGCCGCCAACCGCGGTGGTGAGGTGCTTCCCCTGCTGCGGGTTGTTGAGAACGGGGCGGCGCGCTCCGCCGGCCGGTTCGGGCCTCTTGGCGAGATCGACCTGATCGGCGAGCTTGGCCTCGACGACGAGCTCGCCGCCTAACGGCGGCACAAGCGAGCGCGTGCCCCTCGCTGGCGGGGTGAGATCTACCCCGAGGGGGTGGCAAAGAAGGACCATCAAGCCTTCCGAGCGCGATCGCGACTCGGAGGTTCGCGCCGAGCGCTTCCCCCAGCTCGCCCACCCACCGGCCGAGCCCGACTCGCGCCTCCCCCGCGAGTTGGTCGAGCCGATCGGGGCCTGCCTCGCCCGCGACCCCGCCGACCGGCCCTCGGCGGCGGAGCTGGGCGACCGCCTCGAGCAGATCCTCGACGCCCAGCCGAAGATGCGCCTTGGCCGGCTGAAGCCACGCTTTCGGCGCTAACCCACCACGACGCTGCGGCCGCTCATGCCCTCGGGCTGAGTGACCCCCAACAGCCGTAGCGCGGTCGGGGCGACGTCGGCGAGGATGCCACCCTCGCGCAGCTCAACGCCCCGAGCGGTGACCACCAAGGGCACCGGATTGGTGGTGTGGGCTGTGTGGGGGGAACCGTCGGGCTCGCGCATGTACTCGGCGTTGCCGTGGTCGGCGCAGATCAGGCAGGCGCCGCCGGAGGCGTGGACGGTTTCGACCACACGGCGGAGCTCGGCGTCCACCCTCTCGACCGCCGCGGTCGCCGCCTCGACGTCACCGGTGTGGCCGACCATGTCGGGGTTGGCGAAGTTGATGATCCCAAAGCGGTAGTCGCCTCCCTCCCACGCTCCGCAGAACGCCTCGCAGGCGGCCTCGGCGCTCATCTCGGGCTTGTGGTCGTAGGTGGGAACGTCGCGTGGGGAATCAACCATTTCCCGCTGCTCTCCCTCCCACTCCCGCTCGCGCCCTCCGTTGAA
>JBPCOO010000092.1:0-15198 GCA_051000155.1 Solirubrobacterales bacterium
CTCGAGAGCGCACTGGAGGTCGAGGTCTCCCGCGCCGGCCACTCAACCGGGGAGGCGACAACCGTGCTCAAGTCGGTGCCGGGTCCACGGCGGAAGTTCCTCACCCCGCGCTCGATCTCCTGGGCCACCGCCGCAATCCTGGCGCTGGCGGCGGCGGGAGCAATCGCCCTGGCGGTGTTCACCGGCGAGGAGGGAACCACCCGGAATCCGGCGGTGGCGGTCGGAAACGGTCACCAGCTGGAGGAGGTCGCCCTGGAGGACGTGAGCGACTTCGATCCGCCACCCGGCGACGGGCAGGAGGGCGCAACGCGGCTCGCGAATGCGATCGACGGGGATCCGACCACCACCGCCTGGGCGAGCGAGACCTACGAGGGCGCCGCCGGCGCCGCCCTCAACGGCAAGCCCGGCGTCGGGCTGATCCTCGATCCCGGCGAGGAGGTGCGGGCCGCCGAGGTGGGGGTAACGACTCCGATGCCGGGGTGGGAGGCCGAGGTCTACGCCACCTCGGAGGAGACGCCGCCGGCGACGTTGGCGGAGTGGAAGAGCGTCTCCTCCCCGACCGCGATCGATCAGGAGGAGACCACGCTGACGATCGAGGGGCTGAAGCGCTACCGCTACTACCTCCTATGGATAACCGAGCTGGCTCCCGCGATCGGCGAGGAGGAGGGGGACAGCTACCGGGTCGAGATCAGCGACCTGCGCCTGCTGGGCTGAGCCGCGGACCCGACTGGCCGCCGAGCGCAGAGTTGGGCTTGGTAGTCGTGTTCAACCATGCGTTCGCCGCCGATCGGTCCTGGCTCAGAAGCTGTAGGACCGCCCGCGCTGATAGCGCTCGACCGCGAGCTCGAGCAGGCGATCACAAAGCTCGATGTAGCCGATGCCGTCCGCCTCCAGGAGCTTCGCGTAGACGCTGGTTTCGGTAAAGCCGGGAATCGTGTTGATCTCGTTGACCAGCACTCGGGAGTCGGCGGTGAGGAAGAAGTCGCAGCGGGCGAGGCCGGTGCAATCGCAGGTGAGAAACACCTCTCGAGCCAGCCGGCGGATCTCGGCCGCATCGGCTTTACCGATCGGGGCCGGCACTTCCAGCCGCATCCCGCCCTCCTGGTATTTGGATTCGAAGTCGTACCAACCCTCGGAGGTGACGATCTCCCCCGGCGGAGAGACGATCGGGTCGAGATTGCCGAGGACGGAGCACTCGATCTCCCGGCCCTCGGCGTGGGCCTCGACGATCACCCGCGGGTCGTGGCGCTCGGCCTCGGCGATCGCCACGTCGAGGCGGTCGAGCGAGTCGACTCGGCTGATGCCGACGCTGGAGCCGAGCCGGGATGGCTTGACCCAGAGCGGCAGCCCCATCGCCTCGGCCCGCTCCCGCCACCCCGGATCCGCCGGAGAGCAGAAATCGACCTGGGCGATGCCGCGCTCGACCAGCAGCCGCTTGCAGGTGAGCTTGTCGATCGTGACCGCCGCCGCCAGCACCCCCGGTCCGACGTAGGGAAGATCGAGCCCCTCGAGCAATCCCTGGACGGTGCCGTCCTCGCCGAAGGGCCCGTGGAGGACGGGGAAGGCGACCTCGCAATCGAGCAAGCCGGCGCCCGGCTCCACCCTCACCGGATTGCCCCCCGTCCTCCAGCCTCCCTCCCGGGCGATCACCACCTCGACCACCTCGTGACCCCCCTC
The DNA here is from genome assembly GCA_051000155.1 of Solirubrobacterales bacterium. Classification (GTDB taxonomy): domain Bacteria; phylum Actinomycetota; class Thermoleophilia; order Solirubrobacterales; family 70-9; genus CAXMST01. The sequence continues at coordinate 1,678 of JBPCOO010000092.1, forward strand.
GCGCAGTCCCCCCGCGACGGCGGCACCGGAGCGAAGCGAGACATCGTGCTCGCTCGAGCGCCCGCCCGAGATCACCGCGACCCTCACGAAGCGCTGCCCGACCCCGTGCCCGCGCCGGAGTCGGCCGAGCCGTCGCCCCCACCGCTCCCGCTGCCCCCGCCCGGGGGCGGATCGGGCTCGACGAACTCTCCTACCACCAGCGTCACCCGATCGCCGCTGCTCACCCGCGAGCCGCCCGACGGGCTCTGGTCCAGCACCACCCCGTCGTCGGAGGAGTTGGTGACGTCCTCGGTCCGGATGCGGACGTTGAGGCCCTGACCGCTCAGCTGCCGCTCGGCGAAGTCGGCGTCCTGGCCGACGAAGTCGTCGAGCTGGATCGAGCCGTCGCCGGTCGAGTAGACGATCGTCACCCGCGAGCCGTCGGCAAGCTCGCTCCCGGCCTGCGGAAGCTGCCGGATGACCTCGTCCTCGGGGGCGTCGGCATCCTCGCTGTCTTGGTTGACGACGAAGCCGGCGTCGCGAAGGGTGGCGGCGGCGTCGATCCGGTTCATCCCGACCACGCTCGGGACCTCGGCCAGATCGACGCCGGAGGAGATCAGCAAAGTCACCACCGAGTCGGGATCGACCTCCGCCCCGGCCGCGGGTGAGGTACCGATCGCGTTGCCCTGCTCGACCTCCTCGGAGATCTCCCGTTCGACCTCGAACTCGAGGCCGGCCTTCTCCAGCTTGCGCTCGGCGCGCTTTTGTGGAATGCCCTCGACCATCGGCACCGCTACCGGCTCCGGGCCCAAGCTGACGTCGATGGTCACGGTCGAGCCCTCATCGACCTCGGTTCCGCCCTTGGGGTCCTGCTCGATCACCAAACCCTCGCGCACCGGACTGACGATCGGGTCCACGTCCACCTCGAAGCCCGCCTCCTGGAGCGCGAGCGTCGCCCTCGCTTCGGTCTCCCCCTTCACCGCGGGGACCCGTGCCTCGTCATCGCCGCGGCTGAGCAGCCACCCGCCGAGGATGAGTGCCGCCACCACCGCGAGGAGCGCAGCGATCCAGAGGTTGCGGCGGCGATTGTCGTCCCCGCCGATCGGCGGGGCGGCGGCGGCCATCGCCGCGAACCGCTCGGTGTGGCTGGCGTTGGGGTCGGAGATCGCGGCGTCGATCGCCTCGCGCATCTCATCGGCGGTGCCGAAGCGATTGACGGGATCCTTGGCCAGCGCCTTCAGCACGACCGCATCCAGGGCCGGGCTGACCGCCGGGTTGAGCGTGCTCGGGGCGACCGGCTGCTCAGAGACCTGCTTCATCGCGACGGCGACAACGTTGTCGCCGTCGAAGGGGACCGTGCCGGTGAGCATCTCGAACAGCATCACCCCGATCGAGTAGATGTCCCCCGGAGGTCCCACCTCCTGGCCCTGCGCCTGCTCGGGGCTGAGGTACTGCGCCGTCCCCATCACCGAGCCGGTCCGGGTGATCTCCGAGGCACCGGCGCGGGCGATGCCGAAGTCGGCCACCCGGACCCGTCCGGCGCGATCAATCAGCACATTCATCGGCTTGAGGTCGCGGTGGACGATGCCGCGCTCATGGGCGAAGGCGGCGGCGGTGAGCACCTGGCGGGCGATCTCGGCGCTGTCGTCGACGCTGAGGCCGCCCTCGATCAGATCGCGCAGGGAGGCCCCCTCGATCAGCTCCATCGCGATGTAGTAGGTCTCATCGACGTCGCCGCGGTCGTAGATCCCGACCACATTGGGATGCTGAAGCCCGGCGGCGGCCGAGGCCTCGCGACGGAAGCGCGCGACGAACTCCGCATCGCGGGAGAAGCTGTCGTGCATCACCTTGAGCGCGACCTGCCGGTCGAGCTCGGCGTCGCGCGCCTCCCAAACGTCGGCCATGCCGCCGGATCCGATCCGCCGGACCAGCTCGTAGCGCCCGTCGAGACGTTCGCCCTCGGTCAACCTCATGCCGCTCAGCCTCCCCCGCCCGAGAGCAGCTCGTCGGCGACCGCGGTGGCGATCGGCCCGGCGACCTCGCCGCCGAAGCATCCCTGGCAGGTCTCGATCGTGGCCGCGATCGCGATCTGGGGGTCCTCGGCCGGGGCGAACATCACGAACCAGGGCTGGTTGAGGCTGGTCTCCCGGTCCCGCTCGGCGGTGCCGGTCTTGCCGGCGAACTCGCCCGCGTCCACCGTCAGGCCCATGGCGGTGCCCTCGTTGGTGACGTTGACCATCATCTGGGTCAACTGCTCGGCCGAGGTGCTGCTGATCACCCGGCGGCGCTCGCTTGGATCCAGCTCGGCGCTGACCCTGCCGTCGGGATCGGTCACCTCCTGGAGGAAGGTCGGGTTCATCTGCACCCCGCCGTTGGCGACGGTCGCGGCGACCAGCGCCATCTGCAGCGGCGTCGCCAACATCTGGCCTTCGCCACCACCCTGGCCGATCGCCACCCGGCCGACGTCGAAGCCGCTCTTGACCAGGCGGTTGCCGCGGGTCGGTCCGGAGGCTCGCATCTGGCTCTCGGGATACTGGAGGTCCGCAGTCTCATAGAAGCCGAATCGCTCCATGTACTCGACCATGGTCTCGGTCCCAAGATCCTCGCCTACCTGCGCCCAGACGGTGTTGACGGAGTTGGTCAGCGCCTCGGTCAGGGTGATCTCGCCGAAGGACTCTCCGCCGAAGTTCTCCAGCGGCACCCCGGAGACGTCGATCGGCGAGCTGCCGTCGACGACGCTGTCGGGGGTGTACTCGCCGGAGTCGAGCGCGGCGGCCGCGGTCACCACCTTCATCGTCGAGCCGGGCGGGTAAGGGTTCTGGGTAGCGCGGTTGATCAGCACCGGGGGCGTCCCCTCCGGCGGGTTGTTGAGCGCGTCGATCTGCTCGGGGATCGCGTTCGGGTCGTAGCTCGGCGTCGAGGCCATCGCCCGGACCGCTCCGGTGGCCGGCTCGATCGCCACCAGCGCTCCCGGGGCGCCCTCCGCGCCCAGCAGCTCGGTCGCCAGCTCCTGGGCGCCCGCGTCGAGGGTGAGGGTGAGGTCGCTCCCCTCCTCGGTCCGGCCACGAATCTGGTCGACGATCGAGAGGAACTCGTTCTCGTTGCCGACCAGGGTGTCGTTGAACGATTGCTCGATCCCGGTGCGCCCTTCCTCGATGAATGAGTAGCCCACCGGATGAGCAAACAGCTCACCGGTCGGGTAGTCGCGGGTGAACTGCCTCCTCTCCCCCTTGCCGCTGCGGACCGACTCCGCCAGCAGCTCGTCGTCGGAGCTGCGGATCTCCCCCCGGGCCACCCGCTGCTCCTCCAGCAGCGGCCGGCGGTTATCGGCGTTGGCCTCCAGCTCGGAGGCCTGGAAGACCGACCAGTTGCTGGTCAGCGCGACCAGGGTCGCGAACAGGATCAAGAAGAAGGCGTAGATGCGGACGATCGGTGCGTTCATAGGGCGGCCTCCGCCTCCGCCTCGGCGTAGGGCCGGCGGGCGCGGTCGGAGATCAGTAGCAGCAACGCCAGCAGGGCCATGTTGGCGACCACCGAGCTGCCGCCGGCGCTGACGAACGGGAGGGTGACGCCGGTGAGAGGGATCGCTCTGACGATGCCGCCGATGATGACGAATGCCTGCAGTGCGAAGACCGCCGTCAGCCCGGCCGCAAGCAGCTTCGAGAAGCCGTCCTGTGCCAGCACCGCGATCTTGAAGCCGCGCGCCGCGATCAACGCGTAGGTGAGGATCAGCGCGGCTCCGCCGAACAGGCCCAACTCCTCGACCACCAGTGCATAGATCGAGTCCGTCTGCACCTCGGGAATAAGTGGCGCATCTGCTCCCGGGGCGAATAGCAGCGCCTCCCCGAGCCCGCGCCCGAAGAGGCCGCCGTCGGCCTGGGCGAACATCGACTGGAGCACCTGGAAGCCGGCCACGTCGGGGTCCTGATAGGGGTCTAACCAGATGTCGATCCGGTCGCCGACGTGGTCGACGGTCGAGGCGAAGAACCACGCGCCCAACAGGAACATGCCCATGCCGATGACGACGAACGAGACCCGGTTGGTGGCGACGTACAGGACCGCGAGGAAGGCTCCGAAGAACATCAGCGAGCTGCCGAGGTCGCGGATGAAGACCAGCATCAACATCGCCGCGCCCCAGACCACCAGGAGCGGTCCCAGATGCTTGAGCGGTGGCAGGGTGAGGCCGAGGACGCGGCGGGCGCCGACGATCATCACCTCGCGCTTCTCGCGCAGGTAGCTGGCCAGGAAGATGACGATCGCGATCTTCCCGAACTCGGCCGGCTGGAAGCTGATGAACCCGAGGTCCACGCTCAGGTAGGCGCCGTTGACCTGCTGGCCGATGATCGGGAGCCTCGGCAGCAGCAGCAGGGTGAGGCCTCCGGCGGCGATCAGGTAGCGGTAGCGCTCGAGCAGGTGGTAGTCACGGAGGAAGACGATGGTGGCGATAAAGAGCCCGAGGCCGACCACGAACCAGTTGGCCTGGTCGCGGGCAAGGCCCTCGTCGATCCGGTAGAGCATCACCAGCCCGACCGCCGCTAGGAGCGCCATCAGGGGGAACAGGTAGGGGTCTGCATTGGGCAGGCGAAAGCGGATGAACATGTGGGCGGCGAAGCAGACCGCGAGGAAGTAAGCGCCGAAGATGAGGCTGAGATCGCCGGCGTCGTCGCCACGAACTCCGAACACCGCCGCGAAACCCATGCTCACCAGGAGCGCTACTGGGATCAGGGCGAACAGCTCACGGTTGCGGGCGCTCACGGGGAGGCCTCGGTGGTGGTCGAAGTGGTGCGCTCGGGTGCGCTCGTGGTCGAGGTAGTTCGACCACCCGAGGAACTCCCTTCCCGGGCGGTCCCTCCGCCACCGGATGCGCTCCCGGCAGCGGCGCCGGTCTCGGCCGCCCGTTGGAGGTCGGCGATCAACGAGATCGCATCCTCGCGGGAGCGCAGCTCGTGGTCCACCGCAACCTCCCGGCGTGCCTCCGGCAACGCCTCCAGCGTGACCGGGCTGGAGAAGCGCTCCCGGTACAGCTCCACCCCGAACGGCAGCTCGTAGGGAAGACCGCGGTAGAGGCTGATCCGCTCGCTCTCGTCGACGCCGACGAACCAGACCGAGCGGACGCCGAAGAACGCGGCGGCGCCGAGGGCGACGAGTGCCGCGAGGATGCTGGCGATCATCGCCGCCCGGCGGCGGCGCATGCTGGCGGTCGGCGTCGCTTTCGGGTCCCCGCGCCGGGGCGATCCCCGCTCGCCCGGACGACGCTGCTCCCGTTCCTGCTGCAAGGCCTGGCCGACGGCGACGGCCGTAAGCCCCTCGGCTTCGGCCTCGGTCCCAACCAGGGTCTTGCCCTCCGCGGACCCGGCGGCCCCGTCGAGATCCTCCAGCCTGAAGAGGACCACGGTGATGTTGTCCTTGCCGCCGCGATCGTTGGCGGCTCGAACGAGGTGGTCGGCGGCCTGCTCGAGGTCCTCGGCTTCCTCCAGGATCGCTTGCACGCGATCGTCGTCGAGCATCGTCGTCAGCCCGTCGCTGCACAGCAGAAACACATCGCCCGCTCGAGCGGACACGGTCATGGTGTCGACGTCGACCCCCGGCTCCGGCCCAAGCGCGCGAGTGATGACCGAGCGCTGGGGGTGCTCGGCGGCCTGCTCGCGGGTGAGCTTGCCCTGGCGCCGCAGCTCCTCCACCAGCGAATGGTCGTTGGTGAGCTGGCCCAGTTCGCCCTCGCGGAGCAGGTAGGCCCGGGAGTCGCCGACGTGGCCGATGCTGACCTCGCCGTCAGCCAGCACGGCCGCGGTCAGAGTGGTGCCCATCCCCGAACGCCTACTATCCCCCCGGGCCCGCTCGAAGATCGAGCGGTTGGCACGCTCGGCGGTCTCGCGCAGGTAGGCCTCCGGCGCGAGCGCGTCGTCCCGCTCGGCCTCGAACGCCTCCACCGCGAGACCGGAGGCGACCTCCCCCGCCTGCGCGCCTCCCATGCCATCGGCGACGGCGAACACCGGCGCCCGCTCGAAGGAGGAATCCTCGTTCGCCTCCCGCTGGCGCCCGGTGTGGGTCTTGTGGACGGCCTCTGCTACCCGGAGCATGCGGCGACCCTACCCGTCGTCGGGCATCGACAGCTCGAACCGGAACTCGGTGTCCCCGATCACGATCTCATCCAAATCCGAGAGCGGATCCTCACCGTTGAGCTGTTCTCCGTTGAGGAGGGTGCCGTTGGTGGAATCGAGATCCTCCACCAGGTAGCGGTTGCCCTCGCTTTGGATTCGGCAGTGGATGCCCGACGCGTACCGATCCTCGATGCGGACGTCGGCGTCGGCGGAGCGCCCGATGGTGAGGCCGCCGAAAACGTCGATCTGGTCGCCGGGGTCGAGCCCGCCCCCTCGCACAACCACCAGCCAACCATCGGTCGATGCGATCCGGCTGCCGGCGGCGTCGTGCATCCCGGTGCCCCCGTCGATCGGCGAGCCGGTGACCCCTCCCCGACCACGAAGGTCGCGCAAGGCGCTGCGGGCCACCGCGAACAGGAACAGGTAGAGGACGGCGAGGAAGCCGAACTTGAGCGCTACTGCGAGGGGATCGCCTTCCACGGGTTTTGTGCCCTCAGCCTTCGATGTCGAAGATGAAGGAGGTGGTGCCGAGCTTGACTTCGTCCCCAGCCGAAAGGCGCGCGCTCTCGACCCGGCGCGAGTTGACCTTGACCCCGTTGGTCGAGCCGAGGTCGCTGATCTGCCAGTCGCCGCGGGAGTCGCGGCGAAGCTCGGCATGGCGGCGGGAGACGTTCTGGTCGTCGATCACGCAATCGCACTCGCGCGAGCGGCCGATGGTGGCGGTGGGACCGGCGAGGACGTAGCGCCGGTCCCCGACCGAGACGATCGCTCGGGTCTCGGTCAACGCCGCGGCGCCGCGCGGGCGGGGCCCCTCGGGCTTCGGGGGCGCGGCAGCGTAGACCATCGTGTGTCCGCTCGCGCCTTCCTTGGCGTCGTCGCCCTGACGCGCCGGCGGCTTCACCAGGCGTGGCTGGATCCCGAACTCGCCCAGCCGGAGGCGCTCGTCGGTCTCGATCTTGACCTCCGGACGGGTCAGCAAGGCGTAGTCCTGGCGGCGGGCGTGCTCGAGCAGGTACTCGGCCAGCTCCTGGGCGAGCGAGCGCTCATAGCCCGCGAGCCGCTCGTGATCGGGAGGCGAGAGCCAGACGGTATAGCGGTTGGGCGCATACACCCGGGAGACGGAGGCGGTCTTGTGGGAGTCCATCTCCTTCGCCAACTTGCGGGCGATCTCCACCGGCTGGACCTGGCTGGAGAAGGCACGGCTGAACACACCCTCGACCAGGCCCTCGATCCTCGCTTCGAGATTGCGTAAGACGCTCATCTAAATCACTGATTCCGGCTGGCCCGGGCCGTGGAACGACCCCTCTGGCGGGTCGCTCGCCGTTCGCGGCACCTCACCCGCGGGGGAGGGGCCGCGATCAGGCCGAGGCCTTGATTCTAGACCTCTTTCGACGCGGCGACCCATCGCGCGGGCGGGCGGGCGGGGGGGACTGGTGCAGCGCCGCGCGCAGATGCCGATCGGCGGCGCGGCGGGCGCGTACGTCTGCCGCGGGGGGCGGGGCGGGGGGCGGCAGGGGGATTGCGGTCGCGGCGGGGGGCGGGGGGCGGCGGTCACCCGCCGCGGAAAGCTTGTGGCCCAACGCGAGGAAGCCCTCGAGCGGCCCGCCGTCCACGAGGCCGGGCCGGCCGGCTCGGTCCCAGTGGAGGATGCCGACCGCGATTACCAGGAAGACCGTGAGCGCCAACCCCGGCGAGGCTGGACCGCCGATCGCGCCCAGGACCGCGACCAGTCCCGCTGCCCAGACCATCGTCGCCAGCATTCCCGTCGCCGAGGACGTCAGCTCCAAGATCACGCCGGCAAGCAGGGTGAAGCCAATCCAGACGAGCCCGACCGCGATCGCATCGGGCGAGGCGAGAGGGGCGAGCACCCGCTCGATTGCTACCGGTCCGGAGCCCTCCCAGCCCGGCGCTGAAGCGGCTCCGACAACGCCGAGGCGCAATCCCAGGACGGACCCGGCGACCACCGTCCACGCCCATCCCAGCGCGGCCAGGGCAATGCGTGCTTCGGTTCGGGCGTGCGAGGCCGCGACCAGCAGGTAGACGGGGGCGGCACCCACCAGCCCAAGCAGGGGCGCCAGCGCCGGTCGGATCCATTCCGACGGCGAATCCAGGGTGAGCGCCGCCGGGACAAGCAGCGCGGCCGCCACCAGCGCCAACCCCGGCAGGCCGGCGAGCAGACCCGTGGCGGCGATCAATCCCGCCGCGCAGATGACGGCGAACGGGCGCAGTGGCAGCTCGCTTGGGAGGGTGGAGAAGCTCGCCGATACCTCCGGCTCCGGCACGGCACGGTCGGGGTGGAGGCCACCCGCGCAGCGCTCGAGCACGGCCCGGAGCCGGGTGAGCTCGGGGCGACGCTCGGGGTCGGGGTCGAGCGCGGCGTCGATCGTCTCGCACAGCGTGGTCGGAAGCTCGGGGCGGCGCTCGGCGAGGCCGGGCAGCTCGGTTCCGATCGCCCGCGCGGTCGCCGCCGGGTTATCACCGGCAACCGGGTTGACACCGGTCCAGATCTCGTACAGCATCAGCGCCAGCGCGTAGATATCGACGGCGGGCGTGGCGGCCTCCCCGGCCGCCTGCTCGGGGGCCATGTAGGCGAGGGTCCCCACCGCCTGACCGGTCGCGGTCAGGGATGGCTCGTCGGCAATGTCGGCGATGCCGAAGTCCGCCAGCATCGCCCGGTCGGCGACGGCCCGGGTTCGCTTGTGCGGCCCGCCGCGGATGAGGACGTTGTCGGGCTTGATGTCTCGATGGATCACGCCTTGGGCATGGGCGTGCGCGAGGGCGCAGCACAGCTCCGCTCCGATCTCCGCCACCTCGCGATCGCTCAACCTGCCCGAGGCAGCGAGCCGGCGCAGGTTGGGGCCCTGGACCAGCTCAGTCACCAGGTAGGTGTTCCCGCCCTGCTCTCCCAGCTCATAAAGGGTGACGATGCCGGTGTGGTTGAGCCGGGCAGCCGCGTGCGCTTCGCGGATCACCCGACCCGCGGCCTCTCCCTCGATCGCCTTGATCGCCACCCCGCGGCAGAGTCGCTCGTCCCGTGCCCGGTGCACGGTCCCGTGGCCCCCGCGACCAATCCGCTCACCAACGGTGAACCTTCCCAGTAGCAATTCTCCTTCGACCACGCTCGAGCCTTCGCCGCGGGAGCACCCCTTCCTCCCGCTCGGAAGACCCTTTGACTTCCACGGAAAGGCCGTCGGGCTCGCTTGCCGCTGGGGAAGGGGTCATACTGGTTTTGGCGAAAGCCCCGGGAGAGCAGCCTTGGACTTCTTCGAAGAGGACGACCCACCCAGCAGCCCAGCGTCACGTCGGCGTCCCCCACGCGAGCGCTTCGGCTCCGGCGAGAGCGACGACTTCGAGGAGGTCAGCGCCCGGCCGCGGATGAGCAGCGAGCAGAGAATGAAGCGCGGCAGGCTCCGGCTACTGGGGGCGCTGGCCGTCGGGCTGCTGCTCCTGTTCCTGCTCGCCAACGCCTACTTCGACGGACGCAAGAAGCGCGGCTTCGAGAACTACGTCCGCGACCTCAGCGGGCTCACCGCCGAGACCGAGCAGCTCAGCAAGAACTTCTTCTCCGCCCTGGGCGGAGGCGAATCATCCGCGGACGCCGCCGCCGATGAAGCGGGGGGCAATGATGGCGCCGGTGGGTCCGGGGGCGGGTCGAGCGCGCTGGCCGCCGAGAGCGACGTCAACTCCACCCGGGGTACCGCCCAGGGCTTGGTCAACCGCGCGCAGAATCTCGACGCCCCTGACGAGCTGAGCGGAGCGCAGAGTCAGATCGTGCTGGCCTACACCCTGCGATCGGAGGCGATCGACACGGTCGCCGAGCAGTTGCCTGACGCTCAAGGCCGGGTGGGGGCGAAGAAGGCGACCCGGGAGATCGCCGAGCAGATGGGCGTCCTGCTGGCCAGTGATGTGCTCTACAGCCGCGCTCGTCGTGAGATCGAGAACGAGTTGGCCGAGCAGGAGGTCTTCGTCGAGGGCGACGTTCCCGAGAGCCAGTTCCTGCCCAGCGGCAGAAACGACCCCAACTATCTGAGCGAGGATGAGATCGCCTCGCTGATCGGGGGAACCAGTTCGGGCGGGACCACGGGGCCGGCCGAGGATGGTTTGGTACACGGGTTGGGGCTGGTCAGCACCACGATCGGGGGCACGACCCTGAGCGCCGATGCGGCAACAACCGTAAGCGCCGATGCCGCCGAGATCGAGGTCGCGGTGATGAACCAGGGCGAGGCCACCGAGAACGGGGTCCAGGTTTCGGTCTCGGGCGGGGTCAGCGGCAACCAGCGGATCGGGACGATCGAGCCGGGCGCCACCGAGATGGTCGCGCTGGCGTTGACCCCGGCTCCGACCGCTGGAGAGACGGTGACGATCGACGTCGAGGTCGACACGGTCGATGGCGAGCAGGTCGCGGAGAACAACTCCGAGTCCTACGAAGTGGTCTTCGAGTAGCGGCTGGCGTCCCGCGATCGTCGATCGCGGAATCGACCCCTGCGGCGAGGGTGGAGATCCCCCGGGGGTGGAGGGGAGTCCGTGACCATCCACCGAGCCGTTCGATCCGCCCCCTATCCTGACGCCGACCCGTGGAGAGCCTGAACACACCCGAGGGCGTGATCGCGCTGGCCGCCGCCGGATTGGCGGTGGTGGCGATCGCGCTGGCGACCACCGCCTTGATGCGCCTGCGCAAGCTCCGGGCCGCTCAGAAGGCGGTGCTCGGGGAGGCCGGGGAGGCCGACCTCATCGGCCACGCCGTCGGCACGACCCGACGGGTTGATGACCTCCAGTCGGGAATCGACGAGGTCTCCGGGGTACTGTTCTCGAAGATCGAGGAGATCGACGCCGCGCTCGGCAACTCCGTCGCTCATACGGCCGTGGTCCGCTACGACGCCTTCAAGGAGAACAGTGGTCGGCAATCGAGCTCGGTCGCCGTCCTCGATCGTCACGGAGACGGCCTGATCATCTCGGCGATCCTCCAGCGCGACCAAGCTCGCGTCTACGCCAAAGCCGTGGTGGGGGGACGCTCCGAGCTGGAGCTTTCCCCAGAGGAGCGGCAGGCGGTCGAGGAGGCGATGGCGCGCGGAGTCGCGACCGCCGGGGGCAGGGGCTAGGTCGATGAGTCCGATCCGCCACGCGCGGCTGCCGCGCACGGTCGCACGGAATCAGTGATCTGAGTGCGGGTCGCCTACCTCGGGCCGGCGGGCTCCTACAACGAGGAGGCGCTTGAAGCCTCGATCGGGGAGTCGACGGTCGAGCGGCTGCCGCAGGCTTCGATCTTCGAGGCCGTCTACGCGGTCGAGGAGGGCCTGGTTGAGCGAGCGCTGGTGCCATTCGAGAACTCGATCGAGGGATCGGTCCGGGTGACCCTCGACGCGCTCGCTTTCGACACCGAGCGGGTGCGGATCGTCGGCGAGTACGACCTGCCGATCCGCCACAATCTGATCGCGCGCGAGCCGCTGGAGCTGGAGCGGATCGTCGCGGTCACCTCCCACCCCCAGGCGACGGCCCAGTGCGCCAAGTTCTTGCGCACCCACCTTCCGGATGCCGAGCTGCGATCGGCGGCCTCCACCAGCGAGGCGGTACGGCGGGTGGCCGCCTCGACCGACCCGGTGGCGGCGCTCGGCTCGGCCGCGGCCGCGGCCGCGTATGGATGCACGATCCTGCGGGAGGAAGCGGAGGACACCGCCGACAACGTCACCCGCTTCGTCTGGTTGAGCGGGGAGTGCGAGGGGTCAGCCGCCGCCGGGGAGCTTCCGTGGCGTACGACCCTGGTGTTCTCCGAGCTCGGCGACGACCACCCGGGCGCTCTGGTCGACGCCTTGCGGGAGTTCTCCGACCGGGGCGTGAACCTCACCCGGATCGAGTCGCGGCCACTGCGTCGCGGCCTTGGCCGCTACCTGTTCTTCATCGACCTCGACGGCGCGGCTGACGGCCCGGTGAATGCCACCGCGATCGAAGCGCTCCATGCCAAGGCGGAGCGGGTGCGAATCCTCGGGAGCTATCCGGTGGGCGGAGCGGCTCCACTCCGCTGATCACCCACGCCGATAGGCGGGTATGGGTCCACCGATCCCCTTCTGTTCCGGTCTGCAGCCGTGTACCGGCGTCGGCGGCCATGCGGATCTATCCGGATGCGGTGGTGGATACAATCGCGGCAATGGACGCGCTTTCCGAGCGGGCCCTCTCTATCCCGGGATGGGCTACCCCCCGACGAGCGGGGATGCTCGCCACGGCCGTGGCGCCAGTTGGGGGGCGGGTGCTGGTGCTGAACGCGAGCTACGAGCCGATCAACGTCTGCACCATCAAGCGCGCCACCAACCTGCTGTTGAAGGCCAAGGCGGAGATCATCGAGCTCTCCGAGCAAGTACTCCACTCCGAGCGGTTCGACTTCGCGCGACCGGTTGTGATTCGCCTGCTCAGCTACGTCCGCATCCCGCGCGACATCCACCGCCGGCGAATCACCCGCAAGGCGGTGTTGGCGCGGGACGAGTGGACCTGCCAGTACTGCGGGCTGGAGGAAACCAAGTTGACCGTCGACCACGTCATCCCCCGCAGCCGCGGGGGCAGCTCCGCCTGGGAGAACATCGTCGCCTCCTGCGCCCCGTGCAACCGGCGCAAGGGCAACCGCCTCCCCCACGAGATCCAGATGCACCCCAAGCGCGCCCCCGGCGCCCCCGGCCCGAACGTCTTCATCCGCATCGCCGCCCCTCGGGTGCCTTCCGCGTGGGAGCCGTACCTGGGACGCGGGGCGCTGGCGGTCGCCTGAGGGGTGGGGCTACGCCGCTCGGTCTGCCGGATGCCGGCGGTCGCCTAAAACGTGGCCCAGAAGTAGAAAAACCGCCCCGAAGGACGGCCTCTCATCAGGTGCGGATATAGGACGAGTTGTGGTTGATAGCCGGGCGGGACTTGCTCCCGACCCCACGCCTCGCCGGTGCCCGGGGGGTATTCGCCGGGCGGCCCGCAGACCGCCTAGCGGCCCGTCACCTCCAGAGTCCCGGAAAACAACGAATTCAAGTTAGGACCACCTCCTTTCTCTGATGTGCCGGATTGAATCAAACCCGGAGGCGGGAGGCGCCGGTGACTCGGCGAAGTCGGGCTACTTGCCTATTCGATGCGTGGTGTAGCGCTTGTTCGGAGCGAGATCGGTGGCCTTGCCCTTGGCGGTCAGGGCGGCCCAGTCGTAGGAGTCGGTGACGCCGAGCTTCTTCGGCTTGAACCGGTAGATCCAGGTCCGCTTGCGGGCCACGAACTGGTTGGCGCCGACCTTATTGAACTTCTTCCCCTTCTTTTCGAACACGCGGGCGCCCAGGACCAGGTACTCGAAGTCCGAGGTCTTGCTGCCCTTGGTGTTGATGAGGATGAAGGGGCGGGTGTTGTTCTTGCTCGGCGTCAGCTTCCCGCGCATCTTGATCTTGTGCTTGACCCGGCTGCCGACGGCATCGACGGCGCTGGCCTT
>JBPCOO010000162.1:0-3925 GCA_051000155.1 Solirubrobacterales bacterium
TCGCGTGGCGTCTTGCTTACCTATCGGATGGAACTGGGAAATGGTTGAGCGCTGATGCGGCGAGGAGTTCCGGGAACGGTTCCCGCGATCTCGCTCGGCATGCGTCGGGGCGTAGGCACCCAGCTCGGATCGGCCATTGTAACCACTGCATTTAATGAAGTCAAGAGAAAGTTTTTTCGCTCATAGCCACGAACACCCCCGGCCACTGGTAGTTACGGTACCCGGTCGAGCTCAGATCAAACCCTCGCAACGCATGCATCCGCCCAAGCCGCTGAAATAGGTGCTATGAGCCGCGAAGGTGACCCCAGCCCAGCCGACGAGGAGGGTGTCAAGGCCCCAGCCGGCATCCTCGGAAACCTGCCGCGAACGAGACCCGCGGTTCGCAGTCCGCGCCGAGGGGAGAGCGGCCCCAGCCGGAGGGACAGCGAGGCCGAGGCTGCCCCAGCCGATCGCAGCGATCGCGCCGAGCCGACGACGGGCGAGCGCCCGGCGGGCAGTGAGATCGAGCAACTGGCGAAGGCGGGACTCACCCTGGCGGGCGGGGTCGCCTCGATCGGGCTCAAGGCTGCCGGGCGGGCAGCATCGACGTTGCGCGAGACGATCGAGCGAAGTTGAGCGGCGGTTTTCGTCGTTGGCTCGCTGCCTTCTGGCGGCGAGCCTACGAGGAGAACATCACCGGCATGGCGGCGATGGTCGCCTACAACCTGATGCTGAGCGTGTTCCCATTCGCGCTCCTGCTGCTGTTCGTCTTCGGCCAGATCCTCCAAAGCGGCGACCTTCAGCAGACCTTGGTACGCGACCTCCAGGAGCTCTTTCCCTCGACCGAGCGGGAGACGCTCAGCCAGGCACTCGACCGCGTCCGAGAGGGAACTACCGAAATCGGCCTGGTAGCGATCGTCGCCGGGATCTGGATCGGTGCCTCCTTCTGGGGCGCGATGGATACCGCCTTCTGCCGGATCTATCACGTCGAGTGCCGCGGCTGGTGGGCCCAGAAGCGCTTCTCGTTGGTGATGCTGGTGACGGTGACGATCTTCTTGGCCGCGAGCGTCCTGCTCCCGGCCCTCGAGGCGGTCCTGCTCAGCGGCGTCGATGACCTACCGCTGGGCCTCTCCAACCGCGACTGGCTGATCGATCTGGTCCTGCTCGGCGGAGGACTGCTGATCAGCTTTCTCATCCTCTCGGTCATCTACTGGGTCGTGCCCAAGGGGGCTATCCCCTGGCGAGGGGTATGGCCGGGGGCGCTCTTCGTGACCGTCGCGGCGGGGATCGCCAACGTCATCTTTCCCTACTACCTGGTCAACCTCTCGGCCATCGGCGAGTTCGGGCGGACCGTCAGCTTCGTCCTGATCGCCTTGATCTGGTTCTACGCAATCGCCCTCGGGCTGCTCGCGGGCGGCGTCATCAACGCGCTCCGCTACGAGCTGCATGACACGGGGACGCTGAAGGGAATGACCCGGGAGTTCGCGGCGGTCTCGCCGGAGGAGGTCGAGGCCTCCAGCCCCCGGAGCCCGGCGGAACCGCCCCCCGAGGCGTACGACATCCGAAGCGAGCGACCGGAGCGCCCCAACGGGCAACCGCGGGCGAAGGAAGCGCCGGAGGGAGGCGACGCCGGATCGCGGCGACGGCGCTCCGACTAACGATCTTCGACCTCCTCGACGGCGACGCGCATCGCCTCGTCCATCGGGGTTGGCTCGACCTCGAATCTCCGCATTCCGTTTGGATCCTCGACCACCGTGTCAGTGCTCAATCCCTCAACGAGCGGCTTGGCGACGCCGGCATCAACCGGGGTGACGAGCCCGATCCAGTGGGAGCTGAGGCTTGGAGACAGCACCGGGACGCTTATCCGCCGGCGGCTTCCCACGCCGATCGCCTCCCCAACGGAGTCCATCATCCCGGCATAGGTGGTCACCTCGGGGCCGCCGATCTCGATCGTCGACCCTTGTGAGGAGCGCTCGTCGCGGGCCCGGGTCAGGTAGTCGAGCACGTCCGAGATCGCGATTGGCTGGGTCCTGTTCTCGGTCCATTTGGGAGCGATCATCAGCGGCAGGCGCTTGACCAGGTAGTAGACCGTGAGGAACGACTCGCTGCCGGAGCCGATCACCGCCGCGGCGCGAAAGTAGGTCAGCGGGACACCAGAGTCGCGGAGCGCCAGCGCGGTTTCGTGCCTGGAGCGCAAATGCTTGGAGACGTCGGCATCGCCGAGGCCGCCGAGATAGACGATCCGTTCGACCCCTGCCCGCTTGGCGGCAAGACCGAAGTTCCGGGCGCCCTCGAGATCCTGGCTGACGAAGTCACCATCCCCCCCACGTCCCATCGAGTGGATCAGGTAGTAGGCGATCCGCACCCCTTCGAGCGCCGGCGAAAGGGAGTCGGGGTCGAGCACGTCGGCCTCGACCACCTCCGCCCCGCGCTCGCCGAGCGCCGAGGCCTTCGACGGCGTCCGGGCCAGCAAGCGTACCTCCTCGCCCTCGTCCAGAAGCCGGTGGGCAAGCAGTCCGCCGATGTAGCCGGTTGCACCGGCAACGAGAATCATGGACTGAAGCTACCCGCAACCGCGGCCATCTACTCACATCTGGTCCAGCTCGCGAACCAGCTACCGGTGCTCGACCGCCGGCGTGAACTCTCCTCGCGCGGGCGGCATCGGTGCAAGGTCCGTGAGTCGGCTTGCCGCAGTGCGGGCCTTGCACCGATGACAGGACCCGCGCGCCGATACAGCACGCCCGCCGAACGCCTACGAGTACCGGTCCCCCGCGACCTCCCGCAACTTCGGCGTGTCATGGGTCGCATGCACCCGCCGTACGGTCCCCGAGCGCGAGCGCATCACCAGCGATTCGGTGGTCGCCTTGCCGCGGCTGAGGTAGCGGACGCCCTGGAGGACATCGCCGTCGGTGACGCCGGAGGCAGCGAAGAAAGCGTTGTCGCCGCGGACGAGATCATCGACGGTGAGGATACGCTCGACGTCATAGCCGGCCTCCTCGGCGACCTTGCGTTCGGACTCCTCGCGTGGCCAGAGCCTTCCCAGCATCTCGCCCCCGAGGCACTTGATCGCCGCCGCGCTGAGGACGCCTTCGGGGGTGCCACCTATTCCCCAGAGGAGATCGACCCCGGTGTCAGGGCTGACGGCGAGGAGCGAGGCGGAGACGTCGCCATCGCCGATGAAGCGGATCCTCCCGCCCACCTCGCGGATCTGGGCGATGCCCTCGGCGTGGCGATCGCGGTCCAAGACGACCGTCGTCACCTCGGTCGGGCTCACCCCCCGGGATTCGGCTACTCGCTTGACCACCTCACCGACCGGGACATCGAGGCTGAGGCAATCGACCACGCTCGGGCCCCCGGCGAGCTTCTCCATGTACACGCAGGGCCCCGGATCAAACATCGAGTCACGGTCGGAGAGCGCGACCACCGCCAGCGCCGATGGCTGGCCCTGGGCGCACAGACGCGTGCCCTCCAGCGGGTCGACAGCGATATCGACGGTTGGCGGGCTGCCGTCACCGATGCGCTCGCCGTTGTAGAGCATCGGCGCTTCGTCCTTCTCGCCCTCGCCGATGACGACGATGCCGTCCATCGGCACCGTCTGCATCAGAAGGCGCATCGCATCGACCGCGGCCTGGTCGGCGGCCTCCTTGTCGCCGCGACCGACCCAGCGGGCCGCCGCGAGGGCGGCGGCCTCGGTCACCCGTACCAGCTCCAGCGCCAGGTTGCGATCGGGCTCTTCGCCCGAGCGCACGTCTTGTGAGATCACACCCATCGCCGTGCAGTCGCGTGGCTAGACGGTGCCTGGGGTCTTGCGCAGGGTGTCCGACTCCTCGAGCACCCGTCCGATTCCTGATGCCGAGAGGCCAATGGCTGCCAGCAGGGCGATCAGATAACCCAACTCGAGGCTGACCCCGGACTGGGCGACTCCACTTCCGGGTTTCTGGATGAA
>JBPCOO010000226.1:0-13211 GCA_051000155.1 Solirubrobacterales bacterium
ACGATCTCGCCGATCCCGACATCAACATCCGCTACGGAACCTTCTTCCTGCGGGAGCTGCTCGACCGCTACGACGGCAACGTGGTCGCCGCCCTCGCCGGCTACAACGCCGGCCCGGGCAACGCCGATGCCTGGGGCGGAGCGTCGATGGAGGAGGGCGATATCCGCTTCCCCGAGACCCGCAGCTACGTCGACGAGGTCCTGGACAAGCGCGAGGCCTATCGGGAGACCTACGAGCGGGAGCTGGGGCTGTAAGGGTGGACCGACGAACCGTACGGTTGCTGACCTGGGCTCAGTCCTGGGGCGCGGTCGCCTTCCACACCCACCAGGCCGCGACGACCTGGAGCGGCAGCCTCAGCCACAGTGCGATCGTCGGGATCCTCTGCACCGGCAGGCCCTTGATCTCGTCCGGATCGGTCGCCATATAGACGTTGGCCGGGAAGACCGCAGCCAGCACGCCGATCAACCACCAACGCGCGAACGGGTTACGGGTTTCCTCGCGCAGCACCGCGAGCCCGCCGATCGCTTCGGCTACCCCGCTCCAGAAGACGCTCGGACCGTGCAGGGCCTTGGGGACGTAGGACGGCATGATCGCTTCGTATGTCTTCGGGTTGACGAAGTGATTGACGCCCGCCGAGATCCAGAAGGCGGCGAGGATGCGTTGGGAGGTAGTCATCGAGGGACCGTATCGCGCCGCAGGGATCCGCGGGCCCCGGACGGACCTCCGCCCGGGGCTCCGGTGGTGCGGTGGCTCTAGGACAACCCCTCGGTGAGGATCGCCGCGAACTTCGCCAGCCGCTCCCCTTGAATCCGCGCGCTGGTAAGCGTCGCCTCGTCGGGGCTTTCGTTGCCGGAGCCGGCCGACCAGCTCGTCCCGTAGGGGTTGCCGCCGGACGCATAGAGCTGCTCGTCGGTGTAGCCGGGGGGAACGATGATCGAGCCCCAGTGGTAGAAGACGTTGTTGAGGCCGAGGATCGTCGACTCCTGTCCGCCGTTGTGGTTCTGGGAGGAGGTGAAGCTGGTCGCTGCCTTGTTTGCGAGCTTTCCCTGCTGCCACAGTGGTCCCGTTTGGTCGATCAATTGCTTTAGCTGCGCCGTTGGGGTGCCGAACCGGGTCGGGGTGCCGAAGGCGAATCCGTCGGCCCATTCAAGGTCGTCGATCTCGGCGACGGGCTGGTCGGAGACCTCCGAGCGATGCTGTGCCCAGGCGTCGACGCCCTCGATCACCTCATCGGGGGCGGTCTCGGCGACGTGGCGGAGGCGGACCTCGGTCCCGCCGGATTCGGCTCCCTCGGCGACGGCCTGCGCCATCCGGTGGAGGTTTCCGGTCATCGAGTAGTAGACGACGGCGATCTTCGCGCTCATGCTTGCCTTTCGGTGGGGAAAGTAGTTGCATAAACAACCTACCCCGCGGCAGCAGGTTCCAAACCGCGGATGCTCAGCGCCCGGTCGGCGCGAATCTCCTCAGCTCTCACATCGCCGGAGCTGGTCACTGAATCCGGCCCCGCGGCATCGGTCGCGACCGGCTTGACCGTTGAGGAAGTCGTGGCCGCCCGCGCCTTGGAGCCGGTCGGGCCCACCACCACCCCAGAGCCGGTCAGGGCCGGCGCCGCCGCGGAGCAGATCGCCACCGGCGCCGCCGCGGAGATTGTCGTTCCCGCCCATGCCCGAGACCAGGTCGGCGCCGCCGCCACCGGCGACGACGTCGGCACCTTGACCGCCCTTGACGCGGTCGCGGCCGGCTCCCGAGCAGATCCGGTCGCGCCCGCCCCGCCCCTCGATCACGTCTCGGCCCCCTCGGGCGTCGATCACGTCGGTGCCGCTGGTCCCGGCCAACTCGTCCGCCCCCGGGCCGCCGAGCACCGTCACCGGTCTGCCCTTGCAGAGTCGCGGTCGGGGCCGATCGGCAGCGAAGCGGTCGAGGAGTTGGGCGAATGTCGCGTACGCCGGCTTGGGGGAGTAGTCGTCCCGCATCAGCCCCACCGAATCGAATAGATCGGGGCCGCCGGTGCGGTTGTCGCGCAGGTTGAACCAGCGGTAGTCGGTGATGCCGAGCTCCCCGGAGTAGTCGTGGACCGCCTCGAGCGTCGAGCGGGTCGATGTGTCCTGCATCTGCTCGTTGCGGCCGAGGTTTGTGGCGTAGCCGTTCTCGGTCACCCAGAGGTCGACCTCGTCGCCGATTCCCGCCTTGGGCAGGTAGCAGTCGCGGAGCAGCGTCAGGGGCTCGATTACCTCCTCGCCGGCGGAGACCCCCGGCCGCGGTGCAGGCGGGAACACCAGTCCCGGATAGATCTGTAGGCCGACGTAGTCGAGCGCCTGACGGAACGCGGGCGTGGCCCGCTCGCCGATCTCCTCCCAGAAGGCGCGATCGGAGTTGGGCAGGTAGCGCCAGGCGAAGGAGAAGCCGAGCTCGACGTCGTCGCGGCCGATGCGGTGCAGCTCCTGGTCGGCGGCGACGGTGCCAACCACGATCGCCTCGCGAACGCCCTCGAAGCTACCGTCGGAGGTGTTCGGCGAGACCGGGAAGTTGGCCTCGTTGGTGATCGAGAGCGCCTTCACCGAGGGCCTCCGGCCGAGGATCCCGACCGCGAGCCGGACGTAGTCGGCCCACGCCTCCATGTCGCCCTCCTGCTGCGGCGGCGGGTGGTAGCGGACCTGTAGCTCGGAGTCGAAGCCGGCCTCCGCGTAGGCGTCGACGATCTCGGCATAACGTCGGACTCCCTCGACGCCGTCGGACTGGAACATGCGGTTGAGTCGCACCACCAGTTGCTTGCCCTCGGGTCGTAGCCCGGTGACGCCGCCGATGTCGGCCTCGCGTTCGTGCGGCACGGGTTCGAGCTGACTGGCGCCCGCGCTGCCGGCGGCCAGGGGCGTAATCCCGAAGCGAAGGTCGGTCGGCGGCTGGGTGATCGCCGGCAGCTCGGCGGTGAGGCAGCTCTCCCCGCCGGTCGTCTGAGCCGCCGCGGAGGGGATACCGAGCCAGAGCCAGGCGCCGACCACGGCCAAGGCCAACCACCGCATTCCACCCATGCTGGGAGGGTAGCGGCCAGCGGCTGCGGCGGGCGCCGGTCAGTCGTTGAGCTTCTGCTCGCGCTTGGCCGCCTCGTCGTCGTGACGCGCTGCCGCGTCGCCGGCGGAGGTGGCCTTGCCGCCGATCTCGCTCGCTCGCTCACTATGAGTCTCGGCGGTTGATGCGTGCTCCTCGGCCTGGCGCTTGTGCTCGCTCGCCTGCCGTTGGTGTTCGGCCGCTTTCTTCTCGTGGGTCTGGGCCAGCTCCTTCTCCGCTTCGACCTCGGATCCGAGGTCCTTGGCGCGGCTGACCTTGGCGTCCGCTTCCTGACGATGCTGGTCGGCCTCGCCACGGAGGCGCTCCCGCTCGCGCTCCCGCCGTTCGTTACGAGCCTTGAGGCCGAAAAAGACCGCTAACCCGAGGATGAGAAGGACGGCAACGATGATCAGGATGGTTGTCATGGCCGAGGTCTACCCCGGTTGAGCAGCGCTCAAACCGGCGCTGCCCTCGCCGCCAGCTACCCTCGACGGGTGCCCGACTTCGTCCTCAACTCCGCCTACCAGCCGACGGCCGACCAGCCGAAGGCGATCGAGGGGCTGGCCGAGGGCGTGCGGGCGGGCGAGAGCTTTCTCACCCTGCTGGGTGCCACCGGCACCGGCAAGACCTTCACCATGGCCTCGACCATCGCCGAGCTCCAGCGCCCGGCCTTGGTGATCGCCCACAACAAGACCCTCGCGGCGCAGCTCTGCAACGAGTTCCGCGAGTTCTTCCCGGCCGCCTCGGTCCAGTACTTCGTCAGCTACTACGACTACTATCAGCCCGAGGCCTACGTTCCCAACCAGGACCTCTACATCGAAAAGGACGCGACCGTCAACGACGAGATCGACCGCCTCCGCCACGCCGCGACCTCTTCCTTGTTCGCCCGCCGGGACGTAATCATCGTCGCCTCGGTCTCCTGCATCTACGGGATCGGCGCGCCGCAGCTCTACCGCGAGCAGATGATCCTGTTCAAGGTCGGCACCGAGATCGATCGCGAGCCGACCTTCCGCCAGATGATCGGGATGCAGTACCAGCGCAACGACACCGCGCTCACCCGCGGCACCTTCCGGGTCAAGGGCGAGGTCTTGGAGATCTTCCCCGCCTACGCCGACTCCTCCGCCTACCGGATCCAGCTGTTCGGCGACGAGGTCGAGTCGATCATCCACTTCGATCCGCTCACCGGCGAGGTCCTCGACACCGTCGAGCACGTCTCGATCTGGCCGGCGACTCACTACGTCACCAAGGAGGAGACGATCAAGGCGGCGGTGGTCGAGATCAAGGACGAGCTCGAGGCGCGGACGACCGAGCTCGAGGCCGAGGGCAAGGAGCTGGAGGCGCACCGGCTCCGACAGCGAACCCAGTACGACCTCGAGATGATGCGGGAGCTCGGCTTCTGCAACGGAATCGAGAACTACTCGAGAATCCTCGACGGGCGTCCACCGGGGAGCCCGCCGTACACCCTGATCGACTACTTCCCCGAGGACTTCGTCACCTTCGTCGACGAATCGCACCAGACGGTGCCCCAGATCGGCGGCATGTACGAAGGCGACCGCTCGCGCAAGTCCACCCTGATCGATCACGGCTTCCGCCTGCCGAGCGCGATCGACAACCGGCCCTTGACCTTCGCCGAGTTCCTCAAGCGGGTTGGGCAGGTGGTGATGGTCTCGGCGACGCCCGGCGAGTTCGAGCGGACCCAGTCGGAGCGGATCGTTGAGCAGATCGTTCGCCCGACCGGGATCGTCGATCCGGACGTCGAGATTCGCGAGTCCCGTAACCAGATCGACGACCTGATGAACGAGGTCAAGAGGCAGACCGAGGCCGGGTTGCGGACGCTGGTCACCACCCTGACCAAAAAGATGTCGGAGGATCTGACCGAGTACCTGCTCGAGCACGGCCTCCGGGTTCGCTACCTGCACTCCGAGGTCGACACGATCGAGCGAATCGAGATCATCCGCGACCTGCGGCTGGGGGAGTACGACGTGCTCGTGGGGGTCAACCTCCTGCGCGAGGGCTTGGATCTACCCGAGGTCGGCCTGGTGGCGATCCTAGACGCCGACAAGGAGGGCTTCCTCCGCGGCGAGACCAGCCTGATTCAGACGATCGGCCGCGCCGCCCGCAACGCCGAGGGCAAGGTCTTGATGTACGCGGACCGCCGCTCGGCCGCGATGGAGTCGGCGATCGACGAGACCGACCGCCGCCGCGAGATCCAGGTCGCCTACAACCGCGAGCACGGGATCACGCCCGAAACCGTAATCAAGGGGATCAGCGACATCTCCGACTTCCTCGCGATGGAGTCGAACGCGCCGCAGAAGCGTCGGCGAACGCGGGCGATGGTCGACGGCGAGGCGATCGAGAGCCCCGACGAGCTGGAGAAGGTGATCGTCAACCTCGAGGAGGAGATGCTCGCCGCCGCCGAGGATCTGAGGTTCGAGGAGGCCGGGCGGCTGCGGGACGAGCTGAAGGAGCTGCGCCGGGATCTGGAGGGGATGCGGAGCTGAGGGACGGCTCGCGCATCTAGTGTGTTAGCTTGTGGTCATGCGCCTGCACATTACGCTCGAGGATGACCTGGTCGCCGACCTCGACCAACGGGTGGGGTCGAGGGGTCGGAGCGCCTTCATCGCCGAATCCGTGCGTAGCGCTCTTGAAGACCTCCATCGCTGGGAGTTGATCGAATCAGCGATCGGCGGCGCTTCGGAGGGTGGCCACGACTGGGATCCAGGCCCCGCCGAGTGGGTGCGGCGGCAGCGGCGGGTCGATCCTCAGCGGATCGGCTAGCGTCATCCCGTGGCCGCAGTTGTTCTCGACACGACGGTGGTCATAGACCTGCTTCGCAATCAGTCGGGCGCGGTCGCACGTCTGGGGGTCCTGCGGGAGGCTGGAGATCAGCCCTACGTCTGCGCCATCACCGTGGAGGAAACCTATCGCGGTGCGCGCCAGACTGAGCGCGAGCCGACCCTGCGGCTGTTCGAGGGCTTGAGGCTGGCGCCGCTGGGCGTCATCGAGGGTCGTCGCGCCGGCGACTGGCGGCGGGAGAGTGCCCACGGGGGAGTCACGCTGGCGCAGGCAGACTGCTTGATTGCGGCGGCGGCGGTGGGCATCCGAGGCTCGCTCGCAACCGGCAATCCGAAGGACTTTCCGATGGAGGAGGTCGCGGTGGAGCACTGGCCGGTGGGGGAGTAGGCGATAGGCACGAGCCCGCGGGGCCGCTGGCCTGGCGGGGCGGCGTGGATTGGTGGCCGCGCTCGAGTGCGACCGGCGAATCAGGGGATTGACCTCGGACCCTGCTACCGCTCCGCCGCCTCTTCCTTCAGCGTGTCGATCGGGCCGTGCATCCAGGGGCCGTCTTCGCCCCAGTCGCGTTCGAGCCAGCGACGGGCGTCCTCCTCGCCCTGCTTCATGATCGCTTCGCTGAACTCGCGGACGAACATCAGGTAGCTCAACAGTTCGCCGTGGGGTTCGGTGACGCCACCCATCAGCCGACCGAGGGCCGCGATGTTGGTCGAGCGGAGGAAGCCGCGGATCTTGTCGTAGTGGGCGCCGAAGATCTCGTAGGCGATGTCGCCGAGGCGGTCGCGCGAGGGCGGTGAGACGAAGATGTAGGGGATCTCGCGGACGGGCATGCGGCCCCGCTCGCCGCGGTAGTCGTCCAGCAGCTCGGTCTGGTCTCCGGCCAGCAGGTTGATCTTGCCGAGCATCTTGACGTCGGCGATCAGCGAGTCGACCAGCGCCGCGAACAGGAACTGAACGGCCGCGTCGCCGAAATCCGGCAGCTCGCCGGGGGTGTGCCAGTTGCCGTCTTGGGTCGGATCGACCGAGTGGGTGGCGAGGATGATCACCCGGTCGACGCCGAGGTCGATTGCCGGCTTCAAAGGCGTGTTGAGGCGGGTTCCTCCGTCGAAGTAGTAGCCGGCGGCATCCTCGGGCGTATCGATGTCGACCGCGGGGAAGACGACCGGGATCGCCGCCGAGGCCCGGACGTGCTGGACCTCGAGCCGGGTGCCGATGTAGTCGATCTCATAGGAGGAGTCCGACGGGGGGTCCTGACGCGATTCGACGAAGACGGCGCTGCGGGCGTTGATCGCCGAGGTTGCGACGACGCTGAGCGAGTCGACCGTGCCGTCCTCGACGTTGCGGTGGATCGAATCCCAGTCGATCCAGCTCTCGAGGGTGCCTTGCAACGGTGCGGGGTCCAGCAGCGAATGGAGATCGACGCCGGGGATGCCGGCTACCGCGCCCGCGTAGCGCGCCCCCGAGAGCGCGGTCGCCGGCGCGATCAGCGGCTTGAGCACGTCCTCCCAGCTCGCTTCCAGCCAGAGCTTGCGGCCGTCCTCGAGCATCTCGGACAAGGGGCGGTGGGCGTTGGCGGCGACGTAGGCGGCGTTGATTGCGCCGACGCTGGTGCCGAGGATCACGTTCGGGCGTTGCTCGAGCGCCGGCAGCAGCACCGACAGAACGCCGAACTCGTAGGCGCCACGCGCCCCTCCGCCCGAGAGCACCAGGCCGATCTTTTCCGAGTCCCTGGCCACTCAGCCACCCTACCGGGCGAGGTGGGTCGAGAGGGCGGGGGCCGTCCGCTAGGCTGCCGCCTCATGCGCCGCGAAGAGATCCTCCGAGACGAGTTCCCCACCAGCCGCAAGGGTTGGGATCCCGAAGCCGTAACCGCTCATCTGGAAGTGGTTGCCGATGCGGTCGAGAACCTCGAAGATCCGGTCGAGTCGGGCGTGGGGGGCGCGCCACCCGCCGGGTCGAAGCTCTCCTCCACCGCGGGTGAGCAGATCGGTCGTGTGATCGCCGCGGGCGAGGAGCTGGCGGGGGAGATTGAGCGCTCCGCCCGCGAGGAGGCCGAGAAGCTGCTCGCAGCCGCTCGTGGCGAGGCCGACTCGATCCGGGCTGCCGCCAAGGGCGAGGCGGACAAGGCTCGCGCTGACGCCGAAGGCGAGGCCGACTCGATTCGCGCGGCCGCCGAGAGCGATGCCGCCGGCGCGCAGGATCGCGTCCGCAGCGAGTCCAAGGCGATGGTGGACGCGATGCAGGAGATGGTCGCGCGGACGATCGACGATGCCGAGCGATTCCAGGGACGGGTAACCGACCTGCTCACAGAGCTCGGCGCGGCCGAAACCGACAGGGCCCAGACCCGAGTTCCCGACAGTCCGTCCCCGATCATCCAGCCCTCGGGCGGGGCGGACGCCGCCGGCTCATCCGGCGCCCGGTCATCGAAGTCGGACCCCGCTTCCCAGACCGCCCCGGAGCCGGAGCTTGAGCCTGCCCCCGAGCCGGTCCTCGAGCAGGCGACCGAGCCCGCGGTCGCGGGCGAGCCGGCGGCCCGAGAGGATTCCGCCGCCGACCGAGACGAGGCCGCCGAGTCGTCATCCGATCAGGAGGCGGCGGCGAGGCTGGTTGCCATGAACCTGGCCCTGGAGGGCGCCGAAGCCGAACAGATCAAGGCGGAGCTGGCGTCGGACTTCGGCTCAGTCGGCAACCTCGACGCGCTCATAGCCGACGTGCTCGCACGCTCGGGACGCTGACCGAGCCGCGGGTCCCGGTGGGATCGTCCAGTCAGATTTCAGGATTGCCCGAGCTGCCGATAGATCCCTGAGCCGGCGGGATGACAACCACCAACCGATTCCGGCTCGGAGAGAATCGAAGATAGCTCCGCGGGCGACGGACGGGCTTGACGCAGGGCTTGGCCGGCTCGCCTGACGTACGCCTGTTCGCTCCCTAATATGGCCGGTCGATGCCGACCGGCCCGCAAATAGTCGTATCCGGCGCCCGTGAGCACAACCTCAAGGGCGTTGACGTCTCCCTGCCCAGGGACGCGCTGGTGGTGATCACCGGCCTCTCGGGATCGGGCAAGTCGAGCCTCGCCTTCGACACCATCTACGCCGAGGGCCAGCGCCGATACGTCGAGTCGCTGTCGGCCTACGCGCGCCAATTCCTCGGGCAGATGGACAAGCCCGACGTCGACTCGATCGAGGGGCTCAGCCCGGCGATCTCGATCGACCAGAAGACCACCTCCAAGAATCCGCGCTCGACCGTCGGCACGGTGACCGAGATCTACGACTACCTGCGTCTGCTCTGGGCCCGGATCGGCACGCCCTATTGCCACGAATGTGGCGAGCCGATCGCCGGTCAGTCGGTCGAGCAGATCACCGACCGGGTGATGACGTTGCCCGAGCGGTCCAAGTTCATGGTGCTGGCGCCGGTGGTGCGGGAGCGCAAGGGTGAGTACGGAAGGCTCCTGGAGGAGATGCGCCAGCAGGGCTATGCCCGGGCGATGGTCGACGGCGAGCTGCGGCGATTGGACGAGGAGATTGTCTTGGATAAGAAGTTCAAGCACGACATCTCGGTGGTGGTCGACCGGTTGGTGATGAAGGAGGGACTGCGCAAGCGCTTGGCCGAATCGGTCGAGGCGGCGTCCGGGCTCGCCGACGGGCTGGTCGAGGTCGAGATCGTCGACGCGGGAGAGGGCGCCGATCCCGCGGAGGTCGACGATTCGATCGCGGCGGCAACGCTCTCGGGCCCCTCGGCGGGAAAGCGAGGACGAGTGCTGGTCTTCAGCGAGAAGTTCGCCTGCCTCAACTGTGGCACCTCGATGCCGGAGATCGAGCCGCGAATCTTCTCCTTCAACTCTCCCCACGGCGCCTGCGAGCGCTGCCACGGGCTCGGCTTTCAGCGGGTGATCGACCCCGAGATGCTGGTCTCCGATCCGACGCTCTCGATCGGCGAGGGCGCGCTCCAGGGCTCCAGCGGCGTCTCCACCCGCTACTACCGGCGCTTGGTCGAGGCGGTCTCCGCCACCCACGGCATCGATCCCGACGTGCCCTGGCAGGAGCTGCCGCCCGAGCATCGGCGGATCCTGATGGAGGGGACCGGGGATGAGCGTCACACCGTTACCTACAAGAACCGCTACGGCCGCCGCCGGACCTATCGGGCGCGATTCGAGGGGATCGGGGCCGGTTTGGAGCGGCGCTATGAGATGACCGACTCCGAGCACTCCCGCGAGCGAATCGAGCAGTTCATGGTCGAGGAGCCCTGCCCGGCCTGCGAGGGCGCGCGCCTGCGACCGGAGAGCCTCGCGATCCGCGTTGGCGGCCTCTCGATCCACGAGTTCACCTCGCTCGCGGCCAGCGCCGCGCTGGATTGGTTCAGCGACCTGGAGCTGACCGAGACCGAGCAGGCGATCGCGCGCCTGGTGGTGCGGGAGATCGATGAACGGCTCCGCTTCCTCCAGCAGGTCGGGATCGGCTATCTGACGCTGGAGCGGTCCGCCTCGACCCTCTCCGGCGGCGAGGCCCAGCGGATTCGGCTGGCGACACAGATCGGCTCCAGCCTGGTCGGCGTCCTCTACATCCTCGACGAGCCCTCGATCGGGCTCCACCAGCGTGACAACGAGAAGCTGATCGGCACCCTCGAGCGCCTGCGCGACCTCGGCAACACCGTGATCGTGGTCGAACATGACGAGGGGACGATGCTGGCGGCCGATTGGCTGGTGGACCTCGGTCCCGGCGCCGGCGAGCACGGTGGAGAGATCGTCGCTGCCGGACCACCGGCAAAGGTGCAAAAGGCGCGCAAGTCGCTCACGGGTCAGTACCTCAGCGGCAGCCGGGCGATCGCGGTGCCGTCGGAGCGACGCGAGCCGAGGGGGCAGGTGATCGTCCGCGGCGCCCGCCAACACAACCTCCAGGACGTCAGCGCCGCCTTCCCCCTGGGGGTCCTCTGTTGCGTCACCGGCGTCTCCGGATCGGGCAAGTCCACCCTGGTCAACGAGATCCTCTATCGCTCGGTCGCCAATCGCCTGCACCGCGCGCGCACCCGTCCGGGCGAGCACGACCGGATCGAGGGGCTCGACCAGGTCGACAAGGTGATCAACATCGACCAGTCGCCGATCGGACGGACGCCGCGCTCCAATCCCGCCACCTACACCGGCGTCTTCGGCCACATCCGGGAGCTGTTTACCAAGACCAAGGAGGCCCGCGCCCGCGGCTACAAGCCCGGCCGGTTCAGCTTCAACGTCAAGGGCGGCCGCTGCGAGGTCTGCAAGGGCGACGGACAGATCAAGATCGAGATGCACTTCCTCCCCGACGTCTACGTCCCCTGCGAGCAGTGCCACGGTCGCCGCTACAACCGCGAGACGCTCGAGGTCCGCTTCAAGGGCAAGTCGATCGCCGACGTGTTGGAGATGCCGATCGGGGAGGCGGTCGAGTTCTTCGCCAACATCCCGAAGATCCACCGGCGCCTACAGACCCTCCACGACGTTGGCCTCGACTACGTCCGCCTCGGCCAGCCGGCGACGACGCTCTCCGGCGGCGAGGCCCAGCGGGTGAAGCTGGCGAGCGAGCTCTCCAAGGTGGCGACGGGGGAGACCCTCTACATCCTCGACGAGCCGACCACGGGCCTGCATTTCGCCGACGTCGAGCGGCTGCTGGAGGTCTTGGGCCGGCTGGTCGACGCGGGTAATACGGTGGTCGTGATCGAGCACAACCTCGACGTGATCAAGAGCGCCGACCACATCGTCGATCTCGGTCCGGAGGGCGGTGACGCCGGCGGTGAGATCGTCGCTACCGGCACCCCCGAGCGGGTTGCCGCCAACCCCGACTCCCACACCGGCCGCTTCCTCGAGGAGCTGGTCGAGCCGACCGTGACGCGGACCTCCGAGCGGGTCAATCCGGTAGCTGCGTAGTCGTTCGGCGGAGCGATCCGCACCATCCCTTGCACCGCTCGGGATTACGTAAAGCTTGGCAGGTAGGTGCCCGTCGGGGGGGAATTCCGCCGGATCCCCGACCAGGAAGGCAGGCTTGATGGTGCCCGCACACAGAACCATTCGAACTCAGCTAGCTAGCGCGGCAGTGGCCGGGACGCTGACCTTCTCGTTGGCCTCCAGCGCGGAGGCTGCAGTTCCGCACACGGTTCAGCCGGGGGAGACGCTGTGGTCGATCGCCGCGGCGACCAACTTCACCACCAGGACGGTCGCCGCCTTCAACGGTCTCTCCGAGGACGCGCTGGTCGTCCCGGGCCAGACCGTCCAGATCCCGTCGGTCGATGAGGGCGCCGCGGCCCTGGAGAGCGTCGGCATCACTCCGGCTACCTCGGCCCCGACGAGCTCGTCACCTGCATCGACCGCATCTTCCGGCGCGGGGGGAGGTGGGCACACAGTCGTCTCGGGCGAGAGCCTCTCGTCGATCGCCTCGGCTAACGGGATCTCGATCTCCTCGCTGGCCGCAGCGAATGGTCGCTCCGCGGATGCCTACGTCTATATCGGCGAGGGCTTGCAGATCCCTTCGGGGTCGAGCGCGAGCACCTCGACCAGCTCCACCGCCGGCCTCGGCCACGTGCCCTCGCCCTACGGTGAGCTCCATCTCGATCCAGGCGCCGCCGACAACTGGAACGCGATGCGCCAGCAGTCGCTCGGCACCTACGGCCAGGACATCTATCCGGCGGGTCCGGTCTCCGCTCACCGGACCTACGACCAGCAAGAGCAGCTCTATCAGGACTACCTCAACGGGGTCGGGCCGCTGGCCGCGCCGCCGGGGACCTCAGCTCACGAGATCGGACGCTCCGTCGATCTGCAAACGCCCGAGATGCGATCGGTGATCGACTCGATCGGCGGAGCCTTCGGCTGGGGCAAGACCGAGGCCTGGGAGGAGTGGTGGCACGTCAACTACTTCGGACCCTAGTGCGATACTGGGGTCGCGCATCCGGCCCAGCCGGACCCTGCGCCCGGGCCTGGCGGACGGCGCCAACACGGCGGTAGAGATCGCCGGCAGCCGGGCGGCGGGCGTCCGGGGTGCCCGCAGTTCCCCTATTCGTTCGGTGCCGTCGACCCTCCGGATGCGGTCTCGGGGCCGAGGTCGAGCGGTTCGGGCGCGTCGCCGCCGAGGGCACGGACCACCCCCGCCGCCCACGGGTTGGTCTTGAGGCTGGAGGCATAGAGGACGATGTCGTCGTAGTCGCGGACCTCGAAGGTGATCTTGTCCCGCATGAACGCCTTGGTCTGCGCACCGACCGAGACGGTGCTTTGCGGGAGCCGCTCGGCGAGGCTCACCGACCGGGCGCCACTCGCGTCGGTCGACTCGTAGTCGAACACGTAGAGCTCGTCGCGGCCGAGGGCCACCAGGGCGTCGGCGCTTCCGCCTCTCCGCCTCCCCCGGATCCTCGCGTAGAGC
>JBPCOO010000138.1:0-4084 GCA_051000155.1 Solirubrobacterales bacterium
GCGTTGTCGACCGTCTTGGTGTCGCACTCCAGGCGCTCGGCGATCTCCTCGTAGGAGCGACCGTCGAGATAGCAGGTGAGCACCTCGCTCTCGAGGCCGCTCAGGACGCTGGTCAGACACTCGACCAGGCTCCCGAGCTCCTCGGTGGAGACGACCACCGATGCCGGGTCCTCGACCGGCGAGCCGGGCAGGATGTCCTCCAGGGTGGACTCGCCATCGCTCGCCGCCGTCGGCGAGGAGGCGAAGGAGACCGACTGGTTCAACGGCGCGTGCTTGTTGCGCGAGGCCGTTTTCACCGCGGTGATCATCTGGCGAGTGATGCAGAGCTCGGCGAAGTTGCGAAAGCTCGACTCCCTATCGGGACGGAAATCGCGGACCGCCTTGTAGAGGCCGACCAATCCTTCCTGGATCAGATCCTCGCCCTCTCCTCCCAACAGGAAGTAGGAGGACGCCTTCAGCCGGACGAAGCCGCGATAGCGGTTGACCAGCCGGTCGTAGGCGATCGAGTCTCCCCGCCTGGCCTTGGCCAGCAGGTAGAGATCGTCGAGCTCCCCCCCCTCTTGATGTCTTGCCCTTCCCGCGCTACGTCGGGAAGTTGAGATAGGAACGAATTCCTGGGTCGTCGCAGCCACTGGCTCTCCTCCTGTATCGGATGCCGTGGCGCCAGTCCTCCCCAGGCGCCTCACTTTGTTTTTGCCAACCCTCCAAACCCTCGAGTGGACCTAAGGTCAACCTAAGGTCGAGCGTTAGCTTCGGTAAAGAAGCATACGCCTCGGCGCAGTTCTGTCAACCCCCTGGCGCAAAAAGCTGCAAGCCAGGTTGCAGCAAAGGGTTTCCGTCCGCGGGTTCGGCTATACGCGCGCTGCCGAGAACATCAGCACCGCCGCCGCCACCGAGGCGTTGAGCGAGCCGACCACGCCGGCCGTGGGGATCGAGATCAGCTCGTCGCAGGAGTCCCGCACCCTGGGTCGGAGGCCCCCTCCCTCCCCACCGATGGCGATCACGGCTCTGCCGGAGAGGTCCACGTCGGCGTAGCCGCGGTCGGCCTCGACTGCGGCGCCGTAGCTCCACGCGCCTGCCTCGCGCGCCGCGAGCAGCCAGTCGGCGAGGTTGCGGACCCTGGCGACCGGTAGGTGCTCGACCGCGCCGGCCGAGGCCTTGCAGACCGCCGGCGTCACCCCCACGGCACGCCGCTCGCAGATCACCACCCCCGAGACCCCCGCCGCCTCGGCGCTGCGGCAGATCGCGCCGAGGTTGTGGGGGTCCTGAATCTGGTCGCAGGCGACGACCAGCGCATCGGGAGCCTCGAGCAGCGAATTGGGGTCGGCGTAGGGGTAGGGATCGACCCGCGCGACGATCCCCTGATGGTCGGGCGAGCCCGCGAGCCGCTCCAGCTCGGCCGCGTCCACCTTTGGAGCCTCCCAGACCTCATGCACCCGGCGACGTCCGCGCCTGGCCTCCGCCACCGGGCGGCGGCCATAGACCACCTCGCCTTTCACGACGATCGCACCAGCTTGGCGCCTTCGGGTGTATCCCGGACCTCCCAGCCGCGCTCCGCCAGCTCGCCTCGGATCCGGTCGGACCGCTCGAAGTCGCGCTCGGCCCGGGCGCGTTCGCGCTCGTCCAACAGTCGCTCGGCCTCGGAGTCGGCGACTCGGTCCTCCTCCTCGGCCAGCGCTTCCAGGCCCAACAGCTCCAGAAGCTCGGCAACCGTTGCGTGAGCGCCCGCGAGCGGCTCGCGGTTGGCGGCGGTGATCAGCTCGAACAGCTCCGCCAGCGCCTTGGGAGTGTTGAAATCGTCGGCGAGGGCGACGAGGAACGCGTCCCGCCGCGCATTCACCGCCTCGGCGGGATCACCGGATATCCGCTCGACCGAGCGGAAGAACTCGCGGATCCGCTCGTTCCGGGCCTGAGCCTCGACCAGAGCCTGATGGCTGAACCGGATCGGACCGCGATAGTGGCCGGAGACGAGGAAGGAGACGACCGCCGCGGCGCCGTAGGCATCGATCGCCTCCCCCAGCAAGAAGATGTTGCCTACCGACTTCGCCATCTTCTCCTCGGCGCCGGTCTCAACCATGCCGTTGTGCATCCAGATCCTCGCCAGCGGCCGATCGCGGGCGGCCTCGGTCTGCGCACGCTCGTTCTCATGGTGGGGGAAGACGAGGTCCGAGCCGCCGCCGTGGATGGCGAAGTCAACCCCAAGCAGCTCCTCGGCCATCGCCGAGCACTCGATGTGCCAGCCGGGCCGACCCTCCCCCCAGGGGCTCGGCCAGGCGGTGTCCTCACGCTGCTTGCGCCGCTTCCACAGGGCGAAGTCCAGGGGATCGCGCTTGAGCGCGGCCGATCCCGCCTCCTCGCCCTGGTCCATCGCGTCCGGGTCACGGTTGGAGAGGGCGCCGTAGCCATCGAAGCCGCGAACGCTGAAGTAGACGTCGCCGGAGGCCTCGTAGGCGTGACCGGATGAGATCAGGTCCTCGATCAGGGACACGATCGGGCCGATCGTCTCGGTCGCCTTCGGCTCCTGGTCGGGGCGACCGAGCCCGAGGGCGTCGGTGTCGTCGACGTAGGCGTCGATCATCTCGGCGGCGTGGGTGGCGGAGTCGATGCCGCGATCGGCGGCCGCGTCGTAGATCTTGTCGTTGACGTCGGTGAGGTTGATGACGAGCTTCGGTCGGTAGCCCTGATGCGCGAGGAAGCGGCGCAGGAGCATGAACACGACGTAGGGCCGGGCGTTGCCGATGTGGATGGCGCCGTAGGTGGTCGGACCGCAGGCGTAGATGCCGACCTCCTCCCCGGGGGCGGCGTCGAGTTCCACCAGCCCCCCTGAGAGCGTGTCCTTGAAGCGAATCGGAGCCATCGGGACCGATCGTAGATCAAAGGTTCCGATCAACCGATCCGCCGAGCGACGATTTCCTTCCGGTAGGCGGCATCTTCTCGTCGTTTGGCGGAGCTGACGCGGGGCCCCCAACGCCTCGGACCGTTGACGCCGGCCAGGGCGTGCGCATATGATCGACTCGTGGGAGACGCTGAGACACTTGCCGAGCATGCGACCACCAACGGGCACGGGGACGGCGGTGCGGTTGATCCCAGCGCCTCCGAATCCGGGGGCGGCGGGGTGCTGGGGTCGATCGCGGGCCTCGGCAAGGCAGTCGTCGCACAAGGCCTGAACGCCGCCGGCGCCGTCGCCCAACCGCTCGCCAACCGCTTCGCCGAGGGCCTCTCCGCCGACTTCGACGACCGCGATCCCGACTACATCCGCGAGCAGCTCCCGCTGCAGTGGCTGCTCTCCAGCCTCTACTTCCGCGGGGAGGTGCGCGGCCTCGCCAACATCCCCGAGGAAGGGCCGGTGCTGCTGGTCGGCAACCATTCCGGCGGCAACCTAACGCCGGACACGATCGTCTTCGGCCTCGCCTTCCACGCCTACTTCGGGGTCGAACGGCGCTATCACCAACTCGCCCACAACCTGGTGATGGCGATGCCCCAGACCCAGCTCCTGCGGCTGCGGAAGTGGGGAACGGTCGCCGCCTCCCACGAGCACGCCGAGCAAGCGTTGAAAGAAGGCGCCGCGTTGATCGTTTACCCCGGCGGTGGCTGGGAGGTCCACCGACCGAGCTGGCAGGGTGACAGGGTCGACTTCGACGGCCGCAAGGGCTTCATCAAGCTGGCGCTCAAGGCCGAGGTGCCGATCGTTCCGGTGGTCGCGATCGGCGGTCAGGAGACGGCGCTCTTTCTCAGCCGTGGCGAGACCCTGGCGAAGCTGACGAGGATCGACAAGCTCCTGCGGCTCAAGGTGCTGCCGATCTCCCTCGCCCTCCCCTGGGGACTCAACATCGGCGACTTCGCCGGCCACATCCCATTGCCGGCGAAGATCACGATCGAGGCGCTAGCCCCGATCCACATCCGCGAGCAGTTCGGAGAAGATCCAGACCTCGACGAGGTCTACGACTACGTCACCCGGACCATGCAGAAGACCTTGACCGCGCTCGCCGCCGAGCGCCGTTTCCCGGTGATCGGATGAGGATCAGCGAGTCGATCGTCGTCGCCGCGCGACCGGCGGACATCTGGGAGCCGATCACCGATCCGG
>JBPCOO010000019.1:0-5618 GCA_051000155.1 Solirubrobacterales bacterium
CGACCGCGCCGACCAGTCGCTCCCCCTGAAGCTCCCAGGAGATGTGGTAGAAGCCCTTGCCCTCCTCGCCGAGCATGTTCTCCGCCGGGACGCGGACGTCCTCGAACGCCAGCTCGGTGGTGTCGGAAGCGTGCATCCCCATCTTCTCCAGGGTGCGGGAGACGGCGAAGCCTTCGACGTTGTCGCCGTTTTGGTCCTTGAGGTCGACCACGAACAGGGTGATCCCGTCGTGGCGCGCCTCCGGGTCGGTCTTGGTCACCAGGACGATGAAGTCGGCGCGGGTGCCGTTGGTGATGAAGATCTTCGAGCCGTTGATCACGTACTCATCACCGTCGCGGACGGCGGTGGTCCGGATCCCGGCGACATCGGAGCCCGCGCCCGGCTCGGTGATTCCGAGGCAGCCGATCTTCTTCCCCTTGATCCCCGGCTCCAGGTAGCGCTTTTTCAGATCCTCGGTACCGAGCATCTCGATCGGCGGCAGGACCATGTCGGTGTGGACCGCCAACCCCATGTTGAGCCCGCCCGAGTTGGAGTAGGAGAGCGCCTCGGCGCGGACCAGCGAGTAGTAGTAGTCGCCACCCTGGCCGCCGTATTCCTCGGGGAAGCAGAGCCCGACGAAGCCCAGCTCCGCCATCCGGTGGAGGACCGAGTCGGGCCAGTAGGTCTTCTCCCACTCGGCCGCGTGGGGGGCGACCTCCTTCTTCACCCATGACTCCATCGACTCGCGCAGGTCCT
The DNA here is from genome assembly GCA_051000155.1 of Solirubrobacterales bacterium. GTDB lineage: Bacteria > Actinomycetota > Thermoleophilia > Solirubrobacterales > 70-9 > CAXMST01. Next base: position 736 of record JBPCOO010000019.1, read on the forward strand.
CGTGCTCGTCAGTGAAGATCAGGTGCTTGCGCTTGGCGCCGTAGTCGGGCTTTACGATCTTCTCATCGACGGGGGTCGGGACTGGGGCGGCGGTGGTGGACAAAGCGGGGCTCCTTCCGAGGGTGGACGAAGTAGACAGTAGCACTTACTACTTCATACACTGAAGAAATTGGCAGATCCAGTGCAGGTGCTCGCGAAACTTGGACGACTGGTCCCGGGTGAGCTAGGTTGCCCGAGGACTCCGACCTCGGGGGGCTGAGCGTCGTCGGTCGACCAGGCAGAGGGTGAGGGCCAACCCAACTCGATGAGAGTGCTCGATTCAGAGAAGGTGGAGCAGAAAATCCCGGCGGGACCGCGCGCGCCCGGAGCGGTGCAGTCGCTGCGCTGGTTTCGCGATCCGGTCAAGTTCATGGAGCGGGGGGCCAACGCGTACGGCGGCATCTTCCGGGTGAAGCTCGGCGGGATGAGGCGGACCAGCTTCATAGCCGACCCCGAGCTGGCCTGGCCGGTGCTGAGCGCCGGCCCGGAGCGGGTGCGGATGGGCTCGACCAACGGCATCTTCCGTCCGGTGCTCGGAGACAACTCCCTCTTCCTGCTCGACGGCGAGCGCCACAGGCAGCATCGCAAGCTGATCATGCCCGCCTTCCACCGCGGGTCGGTGCGACGCTTCGCCGGCCTGGTCAGCGAGCTGGCGGTCCGCGACATCGCCGAATGGCCGCTGGGCGAGCCCTTCCCGATCCAGGAGCGGATGCGGAAGATCACCCTGGAGATGATCCTGCGGGTGGTGATCGGGGTCACCGCTGCGGAGCGGGAGCAGCGGCTACGGGAGCTCCTGCACGACCTGCTCGATGCGGTCCAGGATCCGATCGCGGTGCTGCCCCAGTTCCAGTACGACTTGGGCGGTCGCACTCCGTACGCCAAGCTGATGGCGCTGGTGGCGCGAATCGATGTTCTGCTGCGGGCCGAGATCTCCGAGCGCCGCTACGACGAGGGCCTGGCCGACCGCGACGACGTGCTCTCGATGCTGGTCGCTCCGAAGCCGCACGAGGACGGCTTCCTCAGCGACCGCGAGGTCCGCGACGAGCTGCTGACCCTGCTGGTAGCCGGACACGAGACCACCGCCACCGCCCTGGCCTGGACCTTCGAGCGGCTGCTCCGTCACCCCGACGCGCACCGCCGTCTGCGAGAGGAGCAGGCCGCTGGGGTCGACGACTCCTGGTGCGATGCGATCGTGCGCGAGACGCTGCGGCTGCGACCGGTGCTGCCGATCACCGCGCGCAAGCTCAACCGCCCGGTCGAGCTCGGCGGCTACGTCTTCCCCGCCGGCTGGACGCTGATGCCCTGCATCTACCTGCTCCACCGGGATCCCGGCGTCTTCGAGGCGCCGGGGGAGTTCCGTCCCGAGCGCTTCTTCGGGCCCAGCGCTCCCTCCTCGAGGGTCTGGCTCCCCTTCGGCGCCGGCCCTCGCCATTGCATCGGCCAGAGCCTCTCGATGATGGCGATCAAGGTGATCCTCCGAACCGTCGCCCAGCGGATCGAGCTCGAGCCCGCCAACCCCGAGCCCGAGGCGATCGTCCGTCGCAACTTCACCCTCGGCCCCGAGCACGGCGCGAGCGTGGTGGGGAGGCGACGGCTGGACGGGAGGCCGGCACCCGGCTACGATCGAGATCGAGCCGTACCGGAGCGGGGCCGGAGGGAGGGCCGATGAGCGCCACCAACCGAAGATCCAGCCAAGCGGGGTCGCCATGGGCGTGATGCCTCTCCAGAAGGCGAGCGGGTGGGCGAGCCGGACGGCGCCCGTTGATCCTCTTGACGCTGGGCAGCACCGGCGGAGAGACACCGCGCCACTCGCTCGAGCGCAAGGCTATATCGCACTCGGTGGCGTCGTTCTCGGCTATCTGGGCGTCATTCTTCCCCACCCCGATTACTTCAACGTCACCGCCCTTCTCGCGACCCAGACGCTGACTCTGTTCGCCGCGATCGCGATGGTCGCGCTCGCGAGTCGCGTGCCCCCGCTGATGATCGTGTTCATGCCGGTTATGGGCACGGTCTCGGCTGCGGCAGGGGTCTATTTCAGTGGTGATTCAGTCAGCGCGTACGCGCTGTTTTTCCTCTGGCCGCCGTTCTATTCCCTGTACTTCCTCAGCCGGGCGGCTGCGGCGGGCCACTTCGCGCTGGTCGTCGTCTTCTACGGCCTCACGGCTGTCGTGACCCCGGTGAACGGCGGAGCGGAGGTCGCCGGCAACGTTGCGCATCACTACCTGATCATCTGCGGCTCACTGGCGGTGGCGGCAGTCCTGATCAGCCTTCTTCGCACCCGGATCACCAAGCTCTTGCAGCAACTCACCGAGGCCGCTCGCTCGGATCTGCTCACCGGCTTGCTCAACCTGCGCGGTTTTACCGACATCCTGGACGGGGAGCTCGAACGTGCTCGGATGGGAGGGCTGCGGGTGAGCGTCTTCCTAATTGATCTATCGGGAATTCGGGAGACTCAGAAGCGAATCGGCCAGCAGGGTGGCGAAGCGTTGCTGATTCGCCTTGCGTCAACGCTCGAGGCGTCGACGCGGACGATGGATGCCGTGGCTCGAACCGGTCACAGCGAGTTCGCCCTGGCCTTTCCCGAGACGGATGAGACTCGGGCGACCATGACGGCCGAGCAGATACTCAGCCGGCTCAGACGCCAGTTTCGCGAGGAGGGCGCTGTGGTCGGGGCAAGCATTGGAGTCGCAACCTTCCCCAAGCATGCTTCGAGCGTTGAGGAGCTGATGCAGGCTGCCGCTTCGGCGAGCGAGGCGGCCCAGGCTTTGGGGGGCGACCGCGTCGTCCTTCACAGCACCGAGCTGCGAGGGATCCTTGGCGCAGCCGGCCCGCAAGCACTGAGGGAGCAAAAGACCCACCTCGCGACCGTTCTCAGCCTGGCTGAGGTGATGGAGCTTCGAGATCAGGAGAGCAGCACGCACTCAATAGCCGTCGCCAGGTACTGCGAATTGCTCGCCGAGGAACTCGGGTTGCCCGCCCCTCGGCGCCACCGACTCAGACTTGCGGGCTTCCTGCACGACATCGGAAAGGTCGGGATCGCCGATTCGATTCTGGAAAAGCCCGGCCCGCTGTCCCCCTCCGAGTGGGATGAGGTTCGGCGGCACCCCGAGCTAGCCGGACGGATCCTTGGAGCGCGAGAGCTTGCTGACATCCGTGAGTGGATCGTCTGCCGACACGAGCAGCCCGACGGTCACGGCTACCCCCGGGGGCTAGCCGGAGAGGAGATCCCACTCGAGTCCAGGATTCTGGCGGTAGCCGAGAGCTACGACGCGATCACCTCGGATCGCCCCTACCGGGATGCAATGAGTCGCCGGGACGCGATTGAGGAGATGGCCAGATACGCCGGGAGCCAGTTCGATGGAGCGGTGCTGGACGCGCTCGTCAGGGTCCTGGATCGCATGGGCGGTGACCTCAAGATCTCCTCCGAATCGGTCTGAGAGCTGCTCCCGTCTCGATGAGCGAGCCCGGCCTCAAGAGCCGTGAACCACCGGTAGGAAAGACGTGGCCTGCTCAGACCTACGAGGTCGGACTGGAGAAGATTCGGGAGTACGCCCGAGCCGTCGGCGAGGACGCGGCACATTTCCGAGAAAGCGCCGCCGCCAGGGACATCGGTTTCGAGGACATCCCGGCTCCACCGGTTTTTGCGGCGGTGTTCTGCGCGCCCGCGGTGGCAACGGTGATCTTCGATCCTGCGGTCGGCCTGTTCGATCCTGCGGCGGGAATCTCCTCCTACCGGTTCGTGCACAAGCGGCAGGAGTTTTGGTGGCGGCGCCCCGTGATCGCCGGCGATGTCTTGACGACGACGGCTTCCCTCAGTGCCGCCGAGACGCTCGAAGACGGGCGGGTTGGTCGCGCCTTCGAATCAGTCACGGTCGACATCAACGGCGAGGAGGTCGTGAGGGCGCGCTACGAGGGGGTGGTTCCGCCGGCGCGGTCGTCCAGACCGCGACGCCACCGGTCGCCGTTGCCGACTGAGCCATCCGACCCGTTCAGCCGGTTGACGATCACCCCCGACCGCTACGCGCCGGTTCGCTACGCCGGTGCGTCGGGGGACTTCACTCCCTTCCACCTCGACCGAGCCCTGGCTCAATCGATGGGCCTCGACGGCCCGATCCTCCACGGCCTCTACTCATTCGCCCAGCTTGCACGGGCGCATACGAGGCCATTCGGCGGCGACCCTCGAGTGCTGAAGCAACTCTCGGGAAGCTTCAAGCGTCCCGCCTATCCGGAGCGCGAGATGGATGTGAGCGTCTACGTCCGGTTGCGGAATAAACGAGAGATGGAGACGAGGGCCGAGATCGTTCAACAGGCGGATTTGGTGATCGGGAAAGCTCGTGGGTTGATCGCCGACCCCGTCGCCGGCCGCGACATCGCTTGAGCGAGGGCTCGCGCAGCTACGAGCTCTGGCGTCCGAGCCTCCCCAACCCCCGCCAAGCCCGCTCCCCCAGCATCGTCAGCACCGCGGGGACGAGGAGGCCGCGGACGACGGTCGCGTCAAGTAGGACCGCGATCGACACCGCCACCGCGAACTCCTTGACGATTACCAGGTCGCTGAAGGCAAAGGCGCCGACGGCGACGGCGAAGAGGACCGCTGCCGAGGTGATCAGCTGACCGGTGCGGGCGAGGCCCTCGGCGATCGCGGCGCCGGGGTCGAGGCCACCGCGCCGGGCTTCGGCAATTCGCGAGAACAGGAAGATGCCGTAGTCGGTTGAAAGGCCGAAGACGACGGCGAAGGCGAGGATCGGCACCGAGATGTCGATCCCGGTCTGCGCGCTGGCACCGAGCAGCTCGGCGGTGGCGTCGGTCTCAAACAGGAAGACCATCAGCCCGTAGGCGGCGAACAC
>JBPCOO010000053.1:0-4635 GCA_051000155.1 Solirubrobacterales bacterium
GCGGTCGCTGCTCCCTCCTTGCCGATCGCCCAGAAGGGGACGCCGATGGCGAAGACCGCCGCGAACAGGGAGAAGATGATCAGGCCGCGTTTGTTCATGGTTGGAGTCGCGGTTGGACCCGCGAGCCGGGCGGATATTACCGGGCCGCACGCGGCGGGTCACTCGGTCGGGTTCCGTCCCGCCCTCGGCCAGCCGCTCCGCCTGGAATCACTCGACCGGCTCAACCCTGCCCTCGCGGTGCGCGATGCACATCCGAACCAGATCGCACCCTCCGCAGCGCGGCCGGGGCCGGCAGAGCTTCCGTCCGTGCTCGATCAGGTTTACGTGCAGCTCATAGGCGTCGTCGCGCTCGGTGACCGCGAGCATCTCGTCGTGCGCCGCCTCGAGCGAGATTCCGACCGGGAACAGCCCGAGCCGCTGACCGACGCGGTGGACGTGGGTGTCGACCGGAACCTCGGGGCGGTCGAAGGAGAAGATCATCACGCAGGCGGCGGTCTTGCGCCCGATCCCCGGCAGCTCCAGCAGGTAGTCGATCGCTACCTGGCGGGGCGCCGTCTCCAGCCAATCGAGGCTCGGATCGGGTCCCAGCCGCTTCAGCACCTCCTGTATCCGTGGAGCCTTGGTGTTGGCGAGCCCGCCGGGCCGGATCGCGTCCTTGACGCGGTCGAGCGGCGCCGTCCGGATCGAGCCCCAATCGCCGAGGGCGTCCCGCAGACGCCCGTAGGCGACGTCGCGGTTGTTGTCGTTGGTGTTCTGGGAAAGGATGGTCAGCACCAACTCGTGGACCGGATCGCGGTGAGGGTCGTTCCGCTTGGCCCCGTGCATCTCGCGCAGCCGGTCGCGGATCTTTCGGACTCTCGAGCGGGGAGGGCGCCTCCATCCGTCGGGAACGGGAATCCGCGGCCGGCGGTCGAGGTCGCCGCTTCCACGGCCCCCGCCTCCGCCCCGCGCGTACTGCCGTTGTCCACCACCGCTCACGGCGACGAGGATAGGCTCGGCGACGCTGCGCGGGCGGTCAGCCGAGGGCGCTCGGCGTTCGAGCCGCCTCGGCCCCGGCGAGGGTCGCGCGCCGGAGCGCGTCCACCACTGCCTCCGACCGCCAGTCCGTGGCGACGAGCCCGGCGCAGAGCGTGCCCATGAAGGCGTCGCCGGCACCCAGCGGATAGGGATCGGCAACCCCGGGCGCCGCCGCATTCGCCTCGATGCGGCCGCCCATGACGGCGCCCTCGGCGCCTCGTGTGACCACCCCCAAGGCGCCGGCGCCTCCCTTCGCAACGCTCGAGGCGTCGCCGCCGACACCTCCCGCGCCTCCACCCTCGCCCGCGCCAACCCGAGCGAGCGCTCCTGCCAACTCCTCCGCGCCGGCTCCTTCACGTTCGGTCAGCCAGGTGGCCTCGGCCCGATTGCACTTGACCAGCACGCACCCCGCGGCAACCTCCCGGCAGATCGCTAGCGCGCGGTTCAGGTCCCCCCAGCGGGCCGCTCGCAGGTTGACGTCGAAGCAGACCGGGATTCCCCGGCGGCCCGCCAGCGCCACCACCGCCCGCGTGACCGCCGCCGAGCGGGGATCGACCAGCGTGTTGGAGCCGACGATAAGCGCTGCACAGCCGTCCACCAGCTCACCCTCCTGCCCCTCCCAGGCGCCGACGCCGGCCTCGATCCCAGCGCCGTGGATGCGGTAGGTCGGCTCGTGGTCGGGGTCCAAGGTGACGAAGGCGTAGGGGGTCTCGAGCGCGTCGAGACTCTTCATCCTGGAGGTATCCACCCCCTCAGCCTGCAGCCGTTCCCGCAGCATCAGTCCGAAGGGGTCGGTGCCGGTAGCTCCGGCGAGCGCAGCCGCGCCACCGGCCCTTGTCACGGCGACCGCGACGTTGGCCAGGGCGCCGCCGGGGTGCGCCTCGAAGCGGCGCGCGTCGGCGGCGGAGGCGACCGGGTCGGGGCAGATCAGATCCACCAGCGCCTCGCCCAGGCAGACGATCCGCTCGCTCACGCTTGCCTCCACATCACGAGGGAAGGATAGAGTCGCGGGAGTGAGCGATCCGAGCGACATCACCGTTGAGACCAGGATCCTCGGGGGGATCGAAACCCGCTTCCGTTGGCGCGCGGGGACGGGTACCCCCACCGTCTTCGTTCACGGTAGTCCGACCCATTCCGCTGAATGGATGCCCTTTCTGGAGCGGCTCGATGGCGGGGTTCTGGCGCCCGATCTCCCGGGCTACGGCGGCTCCGAGCGCCCCGATGCCGACCGCTTTGCCGGCGGCATGCACGACCACGCGCGCTGGCTCGGGGAGGCGCTCGCCGAGCTCGAGGTAGCCAACTTCAACCTGGTCGTGCACGACTGGGGCGTGCTCGCCCTGATCCTCGCCCAGCAGGTGCCCGAGCAGGTCGAGCGCTTGGTGGCGATCAACTCGGTGCCGCTGCTCCCCGGCTACCGCTGGCATCGGCTGGCGCGGATCTGGCGTCGCCGGGGGCCCGGCGAGGCGTTCGTCAAGCTCGCCACCAAGCGCGCCACCGCGTTGCTACTACGCGGAGCCCGCCCGGACCGCCAACCGATGCCGGAGGAGTTCGTCGAGATGGTCTGGAGCTGCTGGGACGAGGGCATGGCGGAGGCGATGCTCCGTCTCTACCGCTCAGCCGACCCCGAGAACCTCGAGGCCGCGGGCGCAAACCTCGATCGACTCGACTGCCCCGCGCTGATTCTCTGGGGAACCGAGGATCGATACATCCCGACCGATTTCGGCCGCGCCTACGCCGAGCGGCTGCCCGCGGCCGAGCTCGAACTGGTCGCCGACGCCGGGCACTGGCCTTGGATCGACGATCCCCAGGTGATCGACCGCGTCTGCGAGTTCCTCGAACCGGGCTCGGACGACCCGGCCCCGCTGGGCCTCTGACCTACAATTCCGCTCGTGTCTCGACCGCTCATAGCGATCGGGCGCCGGCTCCCGCACGGCTGGAGGGATCTGCTGCTCCAGCTCGCATTGTTCTTCGGCGCCTACCAGGGCTACCAGGTGGTCCGGGGCCTCTCCGAAGGCCGGGAGTTGCTCGCGCTCGCCAACGCCGAGCGGATCATCGAGATCGAGCGCGCCCTCGGCCTCTATTTCGAGCCCGGGCTGCAATCGCTGGCGCTCGACCTCGGTTGGGCCGTCGACGCCGCCAATTGGATGTACGTCAACTCCCACTTCGTCATCACCACCGGCTTCCTCGCCTGGCTCTACCTCCGCCACAACGACCAGTTCTACTTCGTCCGCAACGTGGTCATGGTGGCGATGGGAATCGCGTTGACGGGCTATCTGCTGGTACCGACCGCCCCGCCGCGCCTCGTTCCCGGCGACGGCTTGATCAACACGATCGCGCCCTTCACATCGGTCGATCAGGACAACAAAGCGGTCGGCCTGCTGGTGAACAAGTACGCGGCCGTCCCCAGCATGCACATCGGCTTCTCCCTGATGGTTGCGGTGTCAGCGATGCTCCTCGTGGAGGCGCGCTGGGCGCGGGCGCTCTGGGCGCTCTATCCGCTACTGGTCTTCAGCGCGATCGTGATCACCGGTAACCACTTCTGGCTCGATGCAGCCGCGGGCGCCGCCGTGGCCGTGGTCTCGGCGCTGGTCGCCCACCGGCTTCTGGCCCCGGTCCGGCCGGGGGCATGGGCGTTTCGCGACGCCCCGGCTTGAGCCGGTTTCGCCGTCCGAACGGCGGGGGGAGGTCCGGCCCGATGCCGACGCGCCCGCGGGTCGCCCACCGGCGCCGGCCGTCAACGGGTAGCTTGCCGCTGCGATGAGTGCCCAGCCAAGCCGCAGGCCCCGCTCGGGCGCCGAGATCCGGGGCTACGCCCGTAACCGGCTGATCGAGTCGCGGTTGACCCCGAACGCGATCTCGATGACCGGCCTGATCTTGAACGTCGCCGGGGCGCTCCTGATCCTTGAGGGACTGTTCGTCGTGGGCGCGGTCGCCTTCATGGTCGGCTCGATCATGGACACCCTCGACGGTCGCTACTCGCGGATGTCCGGCAAGGGGACGCAGTTCGGGGCCTTCCTTGATTCCACCCTCGACCGGATCGAAGAGGGGGTCGTGATCGCCGCAATCGCCTGGCAGTTCGCCGATCGCGGCGATCAGACCGCCGCCGCGATCTGCGTGCTGGTGGTGTTGGGGTCGGTGATGGTCTCCTACACCCGCGCTCGGGCGGAAGCGCTTGCGGTCGAGTGCAAGGTCGGGATCGCGACCAGGCCGGTGCGGGTGGTGATTCTGACGATCGGGATCCTGTTCGCCGACGGGGAGCTGATCTCGGGCGTCGATCTGCTCCCGGCCGCGATCTACGTTCTCGGGGTGCTGACGGCGGTCACCGCCGGGCAGCGAATCTGGCACGTACGCCAGGTTCTCACCGCGCGGGCCAAAGAGGCGGAGGTCGACGTCGAGGTCGATCCGGACCCGCCGGCTGCGGTCTGAGCGGGCGAGCTTCGCCGAGACGAGGGCCGTCAGAAGGCGCAACGGTCCAGCGCGGCGTCGAGGAAGAGGTTGTAACCAGACCCCGCCTGTGGTGTCATATGCACGCACCCGGCGCCCAGGCACGCCCGTCCCGTGACACCTGATCGCCTGAACTTTCTATTCCCGGCATCGCGCCACCGACCACGCCTGAGG